>JAZURB010000128.1:0-3766 GCA_045605945.1 Acutalibacteraceae bacterium | reverse complement strand
CCCCAACTACACCAAGCTCAAGAGCATCTGATAAGGAGAGGTTACGGCTATGAATTTGTTTAACGGTGTGATTCCCGTTACGGGAACCTCGTTCCTGATTTTCTGCATTTTGGGTATCCTGTTCGTCGGCTACGCCCTCGGTCGCATCACGATCAAGGGCGTGTCGCTCGGTGACGCGGGCGTGTTCATTATCGCGCTGGTGTTCGGTGCGTTGTTTTACACGCCGCTTTCCGAGCAACTGGTGCTCAAAGGCGAAGCGGAAAACCTGATGTATGTCGAGCAAGCGCTCGGCATTGTCGAGAAGCTCGGCCTGATCTTCTTTGTGACGGCGGTCGGCTTCATCGCAGGTCCGAAATTCTTCGGCAACATGAAGAAAAACTTTAAGTCCTATGTGCTGCTCGGCGTCGTCATTATCCTGGCGGGCGGTCTGGCAGCCGCGGGTTGCATCGGCCTGGGTCAGGTCATCGGCTACGGCTCGACGATCGAAACCTCCGAAGGCTTCACCGCGATGATCGTCGGTCTGCTTTCCGGCTCGCTGACTTCGACACCTGCGTTTGCGGCGGCGAAGGCGACGGTCGCCGAAGAGTATGTCGGCCTTGTCTCGGTCGGTCATGGTATCGCCTATATCTTCGGCGTGCTCGGCGTGGTGCTGTTTGTGCAGCTCGTGCCGAAGTTCATGAAAGCAGATATGGATGTCGAACGTGCGAAGATCGAAACGGTCGGCGGCGGTGATGCGAAAGAGAAGAAAAAGGGCCTGTTCCAGCTTGACGGTCACGGCTTTGCGGCATTCTGCCTCGCGGCGCTGATCGGTACGGTTGTCGGCGCAATCAAGATCCCGCTGTCGGGCGAAGGTCTTTCCGGTACCTGCTTCTCGCTGACGACGACGGGCGGCTGCTTGCTCGTGTCGCTCATTTTCGGTCACTTCGGCAACTTCGGTAAGCTCGATGTGATGCCCGATACCCACACCTTGAAGCTCTTCCGTGAGCTTGGTCTCGTGCTGTTCCTTGTCGGCGCAGGTATCCCCGGCGGCGCGGAATTTGTGGAGAACTTCGATGTGATGTACTTTGTGTACGGTGCGATTATGACGCTTGTTCCGATGCTCATCGGCTTCTTCTTTGCGAAGTATGTCCTCAAGCTCAGCCTGCTCAACAACCTCGGTTCGCTGACGGGCGGCATGACCTCGACTCCCGCGCTCGGCACGCTTATCGGTGTGGCGAAAACGGAAGCGGTCGCTTCGGCTTATGCGGCGACCTACCCGATCGCTCTGATCGCGGTCGTGTTCGTGTCGCAGTTCCTGATCATTCTGTTCTGATATTGAACGGGAGGTAACGGCATGGAGTTTCTTGAATCGATGGTTTTTATGGCGGTAGTGCTTGCGCTGTTGGCTGCCGTTTTGGTTCCGCCAATGGTTCGTCATCGTAAGGTTACCGCCGTACGCAATCATAATGTCGCGAGGATGAAATTCGTCTATAAAATTGAGATGTCGCAGGAGGCGTTGCTTGACACCCTCAGTGACTCGACGAACAACCTCGCTTTTCGCATCAACCGCGAAAACGCAACAATGCGAATTTGCGATGCCTCATCGACGATCTTATACTATTACGATATAGAGAAGATAGCGGATGAAACGGTGGTTTTGCGACTTGAACAGCGGTCATATGTAACGATGCGCAGTCAAATTTCATATAAACTCAATCCGTTTTTTGTCGATTTTCTCGATGCAGAATTGCTTCCCTTTGAAGAATATGGTTTTGATCATTTACGGTCTGAATGAAAAAAAGGACACCCGCGAGGGTGTCCTTTTTGTTGTAGGGAAGATAACGATGGTGTTCGTGCGATTTGTAGGGAACAGATTTAGCTGTTCCGTTTTTGAGGAAGGCTAAAACTCGCCGTGTAGGGTATGCGCTGTGGCATACCGCAGGCGCGCACAGCGCGCCCCTACATAGGTCGCGTTTCAAGTGACCGCGTCCCGAGGGACACGCTGCAGCACCAAGGCACTGCCCTACTCATCAAAAAAAGAGGAGGCAACATGCCTCCTCTTTCATTGTTTTGCTTACAGCAGCGACAACGCGTCGCCGATGGTTTTTTTCGGCGCCTCGCGACCGTATTCGTCGACCTGCGCTTTATTTTTCGGGCCATGGGTGAGGCAGCCTGCACCGCCGATGCACCTATAGCATAAACGATAAAAAACACAACCTGCCTTTTTGCGCGGAATCGCAAGAGGCAGGTTGCTGTTATGGGGGAGGTTATTGATCTTTAAAGAAAGCAACCGCGACCGCGCCGGGGCCTGTATGCGTCCCGATCACACTGCCGATCGTTTCATAGCGCACTTCGTCGAGGTTACCCTCCCATAGGTGCTTGCTATCCTCGATATATTTGAGTAACAGCGCATCGGAAATGCCGGTGTATCCGAGTAACACGGGGCGTGAAAAGTCCACACCGCCTGCTTTGCTGATTTCTTCGGCAAGCAGGTTATTGCCCATTTTCGAGCCGCGCGCTTTGCCGAGAATATGGATCTCGCCGTTCTCGAGTGAGGCGACCGGTTTAATATTCAGCATACCGCCGACCATGGCGACTGTTCCGGAAATGCGTCCGCCTTTTTTGAGATATTCCAGCGTATCGATCAATGCCACGACGAGAATTTTTGATTTTTCTTCATCGAGTGTGGCAGCAATCGTTGCCGCATCCATGCCGCTGTCCAGCAACGCAAACGCGCGTTCAATCAAAATGCCGCTGCCGATCGCGGCGCTCAGCGAATCCACAATATACACATTCTCGTAATCCTCTGCGGCAATCATCGCACTTTGGTAGGTGCCCGAAAGCTTTGATGAAAGCGTGATCACCACCGCTGCTTCACCCGCCAACTTTGCCTTTTCGAATTCGAGCGCAAATGCATCGGGAGTTGCTTGGCTGGTGGTGGGGATCTCGTCGCATTCAATCAAGCGCTCGTAAAATCCGTTTTTAGTGATGGTTTTGCCGTCGATATATTCCTTGTCACCGAAGCGCACCGTCAATGGCACGGTGTGCACGCGCGCTTGAAATTGCGGGGTCAAATCGGCGGTGGAATCGACAATAATTCGTGTGGTCATAACGCGGCCCTCCTTGCTTGTTGATATTTCAACGAGTTATAAGTGTATCACAAAGATGTTGAATTGTCAACGGTTTAACTCGAAAATATCGCCGCTTCCGAAAAGGCGGGCGCAATTTTTGGAATTAATGTGTCGCAAGCAGCAGCGGCAACGAAAAGCGTTGCTTATGAGATGTGGTAAGGACTCGATGTCGGTATCGCAGCGTTCTTTCGGTGCTTTTTTGATGAAAATAAAGTCAAACCGCCTTTGCAGAAAAACCTGCAAAGGCGGTTTGGTTGTTTTGGTGGATAATAACCGTTAAGCGCGTTGCTTTTTCGTTGCCAGCATCACGATCACTGCAGCAGAAGCCGCAATCAGCATCAGCGGCAGCCCCAAAGCATGGCTTTCGCCCGTTTTGGGAGCGTCATTTTTCGGGGTGTCCGTAGTCTTGGCGGCAGTTGTTGTGGTGGGCGTCGCAACAGTGGTCACCGTAGTCCCGCCGGTTTCCGTAGTTACCGTAGTTACCGTAGTCTCCGTGGTTTCGGTAGTTTCGGTGGTTTCGGTAGTTTCGGTGGTCACCGTAGTTTCGGTGGAACTTGTGCTCGTTGTCGTTACGGTCGGCTTCGTTACCACCGTCGTGTTGGACGGTGTTGTGGTCACTTCCGAATCCGCGGGCACAGTTGTTGTGGTGGTAGTTG
>JAZURB010000127.1:0-6446 GCA_045605945.1 Acutalibacteraceae bacterium | reverse complement strand
CCCACAGAACGACATGGCTCCGATCCGACTTAGGCACCTGGTTTGTACAGCTCGCTTGGTACGATTTTTATAACACGCATTTTGAACTCCCGAACGGTTATTATGACAAAAACGGCAATGTCACCCAAAAATACCGCAGCTTCCCCGACTATGCCTATCAGGATTATGAGCCGCGCGTGTTCCAACCCATTACCTATCGCTTGCCCGCAGGCGAATATTTCTGGGTTATCGGCGGCACTTCGGAGGATGCATATAACAACATCAATGTCGACGGCTCGGCGAATCAATATGTCAATCCTGTGCGTTGCGCCAACGGCAATGTCAAATTTACCGTCACGGGCGGCGAGGTCACAGGCTCGATGTATTGCTACACCGATGCCGATAAAATTGCGGATGAAACCACTGCAGTCGGCTATGTTGCAGCAAACTATGCGCTGCAGTATTCGGGCGTTGCGGATCACCACGGCATCATCGATAACTATGTCACCTGGACATTTAGCGATGAGACTGCCGACGGTTTGCTCCCCGTGACCTACACAAACTATTATGACGATAACCTCCCCGCAAAAACCGCGCCCTACGCTGCTTACAACAGCACCGCACACACGGTTGAAAAAGCAACAACATGGATGACCCATCTCAATCCGCAAAACGATCATAATGCAATCGGCACCGATCTTGTGGAATTCGTGTGGCACGATGAAAACGGCAAAGAGATCGTCATCGATAACGATCATGCCGACGGCGCGGGAACACCCGCCAACACCGCCAACTGGATGATCGAGTATCAGGATCATTTCACGCTGGTCAACCAAGGCGACACCGATCGTACCGTTAAGCTCAGCGTGAAGGATCACGGCACGCTGGCAATGCTTGTGCGCGACAGCCAAACGGGTGAAGTCCTCAAAGCGCGTTATACCATGGGCCTTTGCGAGGACGGCGTCAGCTACGCTTACACCGTGACCGTGCCTGCTCACAGCATCAAGCAGATCACGCTGGATTATTGCCTGGTTGCCTGTTCCTACGGCAGCGTCAAGCACTTTGCCACCCTCGGCACGAAAGAATAAGGAGCAACACTATGAAACGGCTTTTGACCCTGTTATTTTGCGTTACTATCCTGCTGGCAGCCATACCGCTGACTGTCAACGGTACGCTTATTTTAACCACCGCCGATGCGCGCGATGTGCTGCGCGTGTGTGTGCTGAATGAACAACCGACAGGACGCATCGCTTCTTTTGCGGATTTTAATAATGACGGCGAGATCACCACCGCCGATGCCCGCGATATTCTGATTGCCGTCGTCGTCGGCGACGCCGAAATCGAAAATCCCGCCGAGGCATTTCGCTTGTCCTCTGTCGAAGATGTAACCGATGCAAGCGGCGCGCGTTCCTATAGCGTCACCGCTCCGTATACCGACACCTATTCGTTGACAGGCAGCAACATCGCCTTGATTTCGCTGACCAAAAACGGCAAAACGGTGGGGGAGGGAACGACGGCACTCACCGTCGCGCTCACGGCGGACACGGTGTATACGCTGACCGTTAAAACCGTATCGGCAAATGCGGCGTTTAAACTGACTGTCAAAGCGCAAAATCATGTGGTAACGCTGCCTTATGATGTTGCCGAGCCCGCTGATACAAGCGGCATCTCCACGCAGTATACGGTATCCAATCCGCTCACACCCGCCAAGATTGACTACCAAAAGCGCGAGGGCGGCACCTACATTTATTCCAATAACCCCGAGCAGTTCGGCACGCAGCATGTCGGCAAAGCCTTCATGCGCAACGAAGGACTCACGGGAGAGGTCTATGTCACCTTCGAACACGCCAACTATGCGGGTGAGAATGTTTACCTCGGCTATCAGCTGAAAAACGACACCGATCACGATGTGTTCGTCACCGTCATGAATGTCGGCTATCAATGGACGGGTACCTGGTTTGGTCAACTCGCTTGGTACGATTTTTATAACACACACTTCGAACTGCCCGATGATTATTTCACCGCGACAGGTGCGATCTCCTCGAAATACGCAGGGCTCGATTATGCCTATCAAGATTATACGCCCCGTGTATTCCAACCGACGACCTACCGCTTACCTGCGGGCGAATATTTCTGGGTTATCGGCGGCACCTCGGCGGATGCGTATAACAACATCAATGTCGATAACTCTGCCAATCATTATGTCAATCGTATCCGCTGCGCCAACGGCAATGTCAAATTCACCGTGACGGGCGGCGAGGTGACCGGCACGATGTATTGCTATTCGAACGCCTCGCAGGTGAAAGCGGAGCCTAAAGTGCTCGGCTATGTTGCCGATGGCTACGCCCAGCAGTATTCGGGCGTTGCCGACCACCATGGTGTCATCGATAACTATGTGTCGTGGACCTTCAACGACAACATCGGCGGCGGCATGCTCCCCGTGACCTACACCAACTATTACGATAACAACTGCCCTGCCCAAGCGGCACCCTATGCGGCGTATAACAGCACCCCGCATACCGTGACAAACGCCACCTCGTGGATGACCCACCTCAATCCGCAAAACGATCACCGTGCGGTCGGTATGGACATGGTGGAGTTTGCGTGGCACGATGAAAACGGCAATCCGATCCTTATCGACAACGATCATGCCGACGGCGCAGGTCTTGCCGCCAACACGGGCAACTGGATGATCGAATACCAGGATCACTTCACGCTGGTTAACCAAGGCAATAAACCCCGCACGGTAACGCTGCATCTGCGCGACCGCGGCTCGCTGGCTCTTTTGGTGCGCGACAGCCAAACGGGAGAGGTGCTCGAAACCGCCTTTACCGCCGGTCTCGGTGAGAAAGATGTGTTCAGTAACTATACCTACGATGTGATCGTACCTGCCCACAGCATTAAGCAGATCACGCTCGATTATCTACTCGTCGCTTGCTCCTACGGCAGCGTCGTTCATGCCGCTACTATCACCTAAATTTCATAATCTCCGAAACGCGTAGTCAACATGCCTTGTGTCGACTGCGCGTTTTTGTGCGTTTAAACAAAAAATAAAGGGCGCTGTTGACAAAAAATAGTAGATTGTGGTATATTGTACTGGTTGAAATTCGGCTCTTTTTTACTTTTTGGGAGGACTCTATGAAAAAACGCATTTTGAGCGGATTGCTTTGTCTGGTATTGGTGTTTACCGTGGTGTGCCACGGCATGACCCCTGCCGAAGCGGATGGTGCGGTCGTTATCTCGTCGTCGCGCTGCCGCACGCTGCTGCAGCACACCCTCGGTTTAATTACGGTGGAAGATGATCTCATGCGCATTGCGGATTTTAACTGCGACGGTCGTGTGAACACTGCCGATGTGCGCGATATGTTGATTGCCAACATTCGCGGTGTCACCTCGGTGGAAGACCCCGGTGACGGTTTCCGTTTATCCTCGATTTCGGATAAAACGAACTCTTCGCGCACGGCATCCTACATTGTGGTTGCACCGAATAACGATACGTATACACTCTCTTGCTCAAACGCGAGCTCCATCGTGTTGTCGCGTCATGGCACAACGGTGGCTTCCGGTGCCAGGAGCCTGTCGGTTTCTTTGAAAAAGAATGCCGCCTATACGCTGACCATCACCACCACAACGGCAAATGCGTCATTTTCAATGACGGCTCAGGGCGATGCGCATTATATTACCCTGCCTTACGATGTAGCAGAGCCCATGGATACCAGCGGTATTGAGTTGTACAGCAACACCACCATGGCGGTGAAGCCTGCGGAACTCAACTATGTCAAACGTCCGGGCGGCACGTATATCTACTCGAATAATCCCGAGAAAATTTTGAGCGATGCCGTCGGCAAGGCGTTTATTCGCAACAAGGACCTCTCGGGCGAGGTGTTTTTCACCTTTGAGCATATCAATATGACAAGCTCGAACATCTATCTCGGTTATCAACTGAAGAACGAGGGCACCACGGATGTTTTTGTTACCGTTACCAACATCGGTTATCAAACATCCGGCGATTGGTACGGCCGCGAAGCGTGGAGCAAGTTCTATAACATGGAATTTAAACTTCCTTCGAGTTATAACAATACCGGCTTTTCGTTCAGCAGTTATAACCCCCGCGTGTTCCAACCGATCACTTATCGCTTGCCTGTCGGCAAGCCGATGTATGTGATCGGCGGCACCTCGAGCGATGCGTATAACAACATCAACATTGACGGAACCGCCAATCAAGCTATTACGCCGAAATCGTGCGCAAACGGCACGGTCAAGTTCCATGTGACCGGCGGCGCGGTGACGGGCGCGTTCTATTGCTATCGTTACACCTCGCAGGTGGCAGCGGAGCCCGCGATGCTTGGCTATCGCACCACCGATTATTACACCTCGTCCTACGGCACGGATAACTACGGCGTGCAGTATATCGGCACGGGCGATCATTCCGGCGTTATCGATAACTACGCATCCTGGACATTTAACGATACGATCGGTGCGGGCACCATGCCGGTTACCTATACCAATTATTATGACGAGAACTACGCCGACAAGACGACCCCGTACGCGCAGTATAATTGCACACCGCATACGGTGAAAACGGCATATTCGTGGGCAACGCATATCAACCCGCATGCGTCTCATGTTGCTGTCGGCACGGATATGGTGGAGTTTACCTGCGTCGATGATAAAGGTCGAAATGTCGTAATCAGCACCAAAGCGGCGGACTCGACAGGAGACCACGCCAACCTCGGCAACTGGATGATTGAGTATCAGGATCATTTCACCTTTGTCAATCAGGGTAACCGTACACGCACATTGAACTTGAATCTCCGCGATCACGGTGCATTGTCGTTGATGGTGCGTAACAGTGACGGCTCGGTGATCGAAGCGACGCAAACCGTCGGCAAATCGTCAACCTATGACAGTGCTGCTCTGAATTACCAGTATTCGGTGACGGTGCCGCCGCACAGCGTCAAGCAGATCACGCTGCAGTATACGCTGATTGCCCAGTCCTACGGTAATGTCAATCATTCGGTTTCTATCCTTTCATAATACGGTAAAATCCCGAAGCTGTCTGCTTCGGGATTTTTTATCGCCGCCTGCGTCAGTCCTTAAGCGAGCCGAACGGGTCTCGGGTGAGACTGCGGCATCATCGTAGGGCACGGCCTATGTGCCGTGCCGCGAAAACAGCTCATCATACATCGTCCCCTCCCAACGATCCCGCCAATTGGAAATTCCCAAAAAATTTATAAGGAATACCCCATCTTATGGTTGTATAATAAGTGTAAAGGCTTTGAAAGGAGAAAGTTATGGATAACGGTGCCTGTAGCTACCGCCGCTATCTTGACGGAGACGAAGCAGCCTTTGACGAGATCATGAACCTGTTGTTCGATAATCTGGTGTTTTTTATCAATCGCTATGTACACGATTGGTTTGCTGCGGAGGATATCGCCATGGATACCTTCGCCGACTTGATCGTACATAAGAATCGCTACGATTTTCGCGTTTCGCTCAAAACCTATGTGTTTATGGTGGGGCGAAGCCGCGCATTGAATTATCTCAAACGCCGCAAACATCGCGCGACCGCCTCGCTTGAGGATGTTGCCGTGCAAACAGCGGATATCCGCGCCGACGAGGCGTTTTTGCAAGCGGAGGATAAGCAACTGCTGGATGCCGCCCTGGAAACGCTGCCTGCGGATATGCGCGCAGCGGTGCATCTGGTGTATTTCGAGGCTCTTTCCTACGAAGAGACCGCGCGTGTCATGCGAAAAAACACAAAACAGATCGACAACCTGCTCTATCGCGCCAAAAAGGAACTGCGTGTGTCCATCGGGAAGGAGGATGCGTGCTTATGAGAAGTTTCGAACAACGCAAAGCAGAAATATTTCGCCGCAGCGAAGAGCGCCTTGCCGCAATCGCGCATCGTCGCCGTGTGATCGGCATTCTCGGTGCTTCCGCCTCGTTTTGTGCGGTTGTCGCCTTGGTCGTCATCGTTGCCATCGGCATGCCGACCTCGCCGCCTATCGCGCCCGATACCTCGCCGACCGCTCCCGCGGTTGTTACAACGACCACCTCGCCGCTGATGACAACCGATGCGCCCGAATTGCAGGAAACAGGGGAGATGTTGACAAGCGGCTCTGTTGCGAAAACCACCGCGTCGCCTCGACCGACAACAACGAAAGCATCGACCGACTCGGCAACAACGACTGAAAAAACGAAGAAAACCACCACGGGCGGTGCCGTAACCACCACCCAAACGCTTCCCTCAAAGACATCGGTCGTTCGCCCCACCGATGCGCCGTCCACAGCCTCGCCGCCGCTGACAACGACGGTGATTACGGGTGCACCCTCCTTCGAAGAAGAAAGTCCGAGTGTGCAACCCTCGCAAACGACGCGCTCGTCGGTATATAACAGTACCACGGCGGCGCATACGACGCGCACGACCACGGCGCACACCTCAATCAACACAACCACCACAACCA
>JAZURB010000126.1:0-5588 GCA_045605945.1 Acutalibacteraceae bacterium | reverse complement strand
CCACCTCCCTCGCCGAGGGAGGCTTTAAAAAAAGCCCGCCCTATTGCCCCATGCGCCGCAGCAGCTCTTGCACCTGCGGCGACGCGAGCAATGTCTTCGCTTTTTCGGGATCACCCGTTAGCTCGCGCAGCGTTTTCTGCCCGCTCGCCGACAGCGACGACACCAGACCCTCATACCCGCCGTTCGCAACGCTGTCCACCAATTGTGCAGGCGGAACGCCCAGCCGTTTCGACGCATAGCCGACCAGCGCCTCCAGTTGCTCTTTCGTCGGTTGACTCATCACGCATCATCCTTTCACACACATATATAAAGAGGTCGATTTTTATGAAAATTCTTGTATTTTCCGACAGCCACGGCAATGCCGACGCCATGCAGCACGCACTCGCCGCGCATCCCGATGCTGCCGCGGTCATTCATCTGGGTGACGGTGCGAGCGAAGCGAGCCGTCTTGCTGCCGATGATAAGCGCCCGTGGCACATTGTGCGCGGCAACTGCGACATTGGCGGCGACCACCCGCAAAAAGCGCGCATCACCATCGGCGGCAAGCGCTTATACCTCACCCACGGTGCGGTCGAGCGCGTGAAATACGGATTGCTCAATCTCGGCTGTGCCGCCGAAGAAGCCGAGGTCGACGCGGCGCTCTACGGGCACACACACATCGCCGATTTTAATTATCATCACGGCATCCTGCTGTTCAACCCCGGCAGCATCGGTACGGGCAGCTACGGCGTGCTCACCATCGAAAAAGGGGCGATCACACCATCGTTTTACCGCGCATAACACTCTATTCTATGCCACAAGACGAAGTTTTGTGCATAATCTCTCATAATGTGCGTAACTTTGTGAAGAATTTTTTTAAAATGATTGCCGTATACCCGTTGCAAAGCGTGTCGAATAATGCTATAATCGAGATATCGCAAAAAACAAATTCCTATCGGGAGGGATCTCTGATGACCGGAGCAAAGGTTGCAGAAGAATTGTTTAAGAACGAACGCCCCGTCGCGCCCCTGCGTGTGATCGCGCTGAGCTCGGCAAAAGAACTCGGCGATCAGATCGACCACCACTTGACTAAGTGGGCAAAGGGTACGGAGTTGGAGCAGGACACCTTCCTTGTGCAGGCGGAATGCCCCCGTTTCTCTTCGGGTGACGCAAAAGGTCTGATCAAGGACAGCATCCGTGGTGATGACCTGTACATTATCGTGGATGTGGGCAACTACGATTGCCGTTATAATCTGTTCGGTCATGAGAACCGCATGTCGCCCGACGATCACTATCAAGATCTCAAGCGCATCATCCAAGCGGCGAGCGGTAAAGCGCACCGCATCAACGTGGTGATGCCCATTCTCTACGGCGGTCGTCAGCATCGCCGCAACTATCGCGAATCGCTCGACTGCGCGGCTGCGCTGCAAGAGCTGACCGCGATGGGCGTGTCCAATATCGTGACCTTCGATGCGCACGATCCCCGCGTACATAACGCGATCCCGCTGACCGGCTTTGATAACATCATGCCGTCTTACCAAGTGCTCAAATCGCTGTTCCGTTCGGTGCCGGATATCCATCCCGATCGCGATCACCTGATGATCATCTCCCCCGACGAGGGCGCGATGAACCGCAATATGTACTATGCGTCCGTGATGGGCGTGGATCTCGGCATGTTCTACAAGCGCCGCGACTTCTCCACCATCGTTAACGGTCGCAACCCCATCGTGGCGCACGAGTACCTCGGCAAGCCCGTCGACGGCAAAGATGTGTTCATTGCCGACGATATCATCAGCTCGGGCGAGTCGATGCTCGACATCGCTTATGAGCTCAAAAAGCGCAACGCGAAGCGCATCTTCACCTATGCGACCTACGCGCTGTTCGTGAACGGCCTCGAAGTGTTCGACAAAGCGGTCGAGGACGGCGTGCTGGACGGCGTGTTCGGCACCAACCTGACCTACCGTCGTCCCGAGCTCGCTGACCGCGCATGGTTCCATGAAGTGGACGTGTCCAAGTATGTGTCCTATTTCATCGCCGCGCTCAACCGCGACATCTCGGTGAGCACCATCGTCGATCCTCACGCCAAGATCAAGCAGCTCCTGGCGGAGTATCGCGGCGAGTAAGCTGAAATTCTTGAAAGGACGGACTTTCTAACACGGAAAGCCCGTCCTTTTTTCATTATCCGAAAAGGAGGTGTCCCCGCTTGAAACGGATCCTTGCCGCGCTGCTGATTGCGGCGTCCCTGTTGTGCCTCTCCGCTTGCGGCAACGCACCGCTGACCGATACCGCCGTGCTGCTCGACACCGCCTGTACGGTCACGCTGTATGACGGCGACGACGCGTTGCTTGCTGCCTGCTTTGACCGCATCGCCGCCGACGAGCAGCGTTGGTCAAAAACGATTGAAACGAGCACCGTGAGCACCCTCAACCGCGAGGGCGAAGCCGCCGTTGACGCGGACACCGCCGCGCTGCTTACCGAAGCGCTGCGCTACAGTGCACTGTCGGACGGCGCATTTGACATCACCGCCGCACCGCTGACCGCGCTGTGGCAAGCCGCCGAAGAACGCGGCACGCCACCCACCGCCGAGGAAATTGCCGCTGCGCTTTCCCGCGTCGGTTACGCGCGGCTGACGATCGACCGCACCACCGCGCAGCTGGCAGACGGTGCTGTGATCGACCTTGGTGCGATCGCCAAAGGCGCGATCGCTGACCGCGCCGCAGCCTATTTGCGCGAGAACGGATGCGAAAGCGCGCTGATTGATCTCGGCGGCAACATCGTAGCGGTCGGCAGCAAAAACGGCGCGCCGTTTGCGATCGGCATTGCCGACCCGCGCGACCCGAACGCGCTGCTCACCACCGTGGAGGTGCGTGACCTTGCCGTCGTCACCTCGGGATCGTATGAGCGCGGCTTCACGATCGGCAGCAAGCGCTATTCGCACATTATCGATCCGCACACAGGCTATCCCGTAGAAAACGACCTCGCCTCGGTCACGATTTTGTGTCCTTCGGCGACCAAGGCGGACGCGCTCGCAACCGCCTGCTTCGTCATGGGTTATGACCGCGCAGCGACGCTGATCGCCGCTCAAAGCGACACGGAAGCGGTGTTCGCGATGACCGATGGGCGCATTCTCACCACCGACGGGGTGAAAATCGGCTCTTGATTGTCGAAAATTTGCACTTTTCGCCGATTTTCTTGGTGTTTTTTCTCAAAGTTTCATTTTTTCGCGCAGAAAGACTTGTGATTTTCGTGGAAATTTGATATGATGAATGTTGGTAAGTTATGCCGCTTAAAACGGCAATAATTTTTAAGGAGGAATTTCAAATGAACGTGTTTGGTTTGGAAGTCAATGTTAAAAACCTGCCGATTCTGGACAAGGGTTACATCCCCATGGCCGCTTTCTGCAAAGCGTATGAAGCGTCCGCCGCGAACGGCAAAGACCTGATCGTTGCCGTCGAGCGCAACCAGGGCTACACCGCGGTGAAAAAGTTCAAGATCCACGGCACCGAAGCGATGCAGGAAGCGGATCGCGTGTATGTTGAGCGTACCGTGAAGATGCTCCTGTGGGCATACGGCGGCTGGAAAGTGTATATCTGCGGCGACGACGCGATGGCGGCATACATTGCTGACACCTATCGCATCGGCGGCGCTCGTGAGTTCGACGCCGACTTTATGGCGGGCGTTTACGAGAAGGACGCTTTTGAAGTTGTCGGTTGCGCGCTGGCGGATGCTCCCGCCGAGAAGAGCGGCGCGAAGCCCGTCGGTCGTCACCTCGACGGCTGCCGCATCGGTTTCGACGCAGGCGGATCCGACCGCAAGGTTTCTGCGGTCATCAACGGCGAGTCGGTCTATTCCGAGGAAGTCGTGTGGTTCCCGAAAACCAATGCCGATCCCGACTATCATTTCGAGGGCATCGTTGCCGCGATGAAGACCGCTGCTTCCAAAATGCCGCGCGTTGACGCGATCGGCGTTTCTTCCGCGGGTATCTATGTGGATAACCGCGCGATGGTCGCTTCGCTGTTCATCAAAGTCCCGAAGGACGAATTTAACAAGAAGGTTAAGGATATCTACATCCGCGCTGCCAAAGAGATCGGCGATGTGCCGCTCGAGGTTGTCAACGACGGTGACGTGACCGCGCTTGCGGGCGCGATGAGCCTGGGCGAGAACGAGATCCTCGGTATCGCGATGGGTACGTCCGAAGCGGTCGGCTATGTCGACGCGGACGGCAACATCACCGGCTGGCTCAACGAGCTGGCGTTCGCTCCCGTTGACCTGCAGGACGATGCGATGGTCGACGAGTGGTCGGGCGATAAAGGCTGCGGCGTTAAGTATTTCTCGCAAGACAGCGTGATCAAGCTTGCTCCCCGCGCGGGCATCGAGCTGGACGAGAGCCTGTCTCCCGCTGAGAAGCTGAAGGTCGTGCAGGGCGAGATGGACAAGGGCAGCGAGGCTGCGCGTAACATCTATCGCTCGATCGGTACTTACCTCGGCCATGCGTTGGCGTACTATGCGACCTACTACAAAGTGGCACATGTGCTGCTTCTCGGCCGCGTGATGTCCGGTGAGGGCGGCGACCTCGTTATCGAGGAAGCGCGTCGCGTGCTGGCGGACGAGTATCCCGAAGTGACGGGCGTCGAGCTCAACCTGCCCGACGAGAAGTTCCGTCGTGTGGGTCAGTCTGCTGCGGCGGCGTCCCTGCCCCAGATCGGCTGATTTCTGCTGAGTAAATGATAAAATCCCTCGCGTGGGTTTCACGCGAGGGATTTTTTTATGGGTTATTCGTCACACCCTGCGAGGCAGCGCACATAGCAAGCCGCACCCGCCAAAATCAGCGAGAAAAAGCCAAGCAACGCACCGACAAGGATCGCGCTGACAACGCTGGTCGCTGTGACACCGACGGCAAGCAGTACGACGGATAACAGCGCCGTTCCCAGCACACCCGCAAGCGGCACACCGAGCGCACCGCAGCAGCCGCGCCCACCGGATGCCGTTAATACAAACAGCGCCAAAAAGCCGACCGCCACGCCCAGCGTTACCCATAGAAATGCCGCTGTGACTGTGATCACGCCCGTAATCTGCATGAATGCCGCAATCACGCCGATAACAACCGACGCAAGCACCGCAAAAATACGGCAATTACCGCAAAAGCACATATTGTTTCACCTCCCCCTTCCCACTATATGGCGAAAAGGAGAGTGGAGTGCACGATTTATTGCACTTATCCGTTTGCGCGGCGCGCCTTACGTGAAACCGCAAGCAGGAGAACAGCTGCGCCGCCGAAGGCGGCCGTGAAAGCGATCGCTGCACGCGACACATCGGCGGTTTTTGCCGACGGCGATGCCGCGGTGGTCGCCTCGGCCGCCACTGTGGTGGTTGCCGAAGCACCCGCCGACGGGCCAGCGATGCTGCCGCCCTCAGCGGTAGATGTCGCTGCCGACGCGCTCGTGCCGTCGCTCTCAGCGGTCGACGAGGTTGCCGTCGAAGCGGCGGTCGTTGCGATCGGCGTGCCGCTGACCTTCACATGGTTGATCGCGGTCTCGCCGCTTGCCGAGCCGATCAAACCCGCCGTGCCGTTGACCAAAATATTGGAGGCGACTGCGATACGGACATAC
>JAZURB010000125.1:0-10018 GCA_045605945.1 Acutalibacteraceae bacterium | reverse complement strand
AGAATATTCCGAAAAGCAGCGTGATCGCTCAAACGGTGGCGTATGAAAAAGATGGCATTACACGCAATTTGAGTTTTCTGCGCAAAGAGGGACGCGTCCGTCTTTTGACACGCGGCATGCGCCGTGTTTCGCGACATTTTCAGCATATAAAGCGTCCCGAACGACTTAACGATAAAGAAATTTTGCGATATATTTTGAGCTATGTAAAACGACACATTCCGGCTATTCTTGTTATGTGTTTGCTGTCGGTTGTTGCGGCATTATCAACACTGAGCATGGCGATTGTTTCCGGCGTGATTATCGACAAGGTACGCATGGATGAGTTTCATGATTTTCGCGAATGGTTCTTTTTATTGTTTGCACTTTTGATTGTGGTGGCGGGTTCTAATATCGGATACAGTAATCTCCGCGTGCGTGTTGTTGAAAAGATCAAAAATGAGATGCGCGAGGATTTGTTTACGACCTTGCTTTCCAAAAGTTATTCGGCGGTTCAGGAACTGCACTCCGGCGATGTGTTGACGCGCTTAACAAGCGATATGCAGACCGTAGTTGATACAGCTTGCACATTTGTACCGCAGGCTTTGTCGATTGCTGCAAAACTCGGCGGCGGTTTAGCGTATATGCTGGTTATCGAGCCTGTTTTCACTTCGGCGTTGATCGTGCTTGGTTTGCTTGTGAGTGTTTGTTTGCGGCTTTCCAGTCGGTTTTATAAGAGTATTCATAAAGAGTGCCAAGAAGCAGAAGGAAAAACTCGCTCTTTCCTGCAGGAATGCACACAGAATATTATGATTATCAAATCGTTTGATAGCGAAAAGGGCGTTTTGCGCATTCTTAATGCCTATCAACGAAATCATTACCAAAAGCAATTGCGTCGCAATTTTTTCGGCAACATCGGTAATACAACTATATACACAGGCTTTACCATGGCGTATTATGCAGGCCTTGCATGGGGCGTGCTTCGTATGGCGGGATTGATCGGTGATACAGCGATGATGCTGGGTACATTTGTTTCTTTTCTTCAGATTATGGAGCAAGTGAGAGCTCCGTTCAGAAATGCTTCCGGCATTTTGCCGCAGTATTATTCTATGCTTGCGTCAGCGGATCGTTTGCTGGATATTCGTCGATTGCCTAAGGAATCGCACCCGATTCTTCCGTGTTCTCTTGAGGAGCTTTATGAATCTTTGGAATATATCGAAGCGGATCATGTATCGTTTGCTTATGATGCTGACAATGTTGTGCTTGAAAATGCGTCTTGCCGATTCCGAAAGGGTGTTATGACCGCTGTTGTCGGTCGATCGGGAATAGGAAAGAGCACGATTATTAAGCTTTTGATGGGCTTTGAAGAGGTGCAGAACGGACGCTTAACCCTTCGCACTCGAAGCGAAGATGTCGCGGTCAGTGCGTCTACCAGAGGGCTTTTCTCGTATGTTCCGCAAGGCAACTTGGTGTTGTCGGGAACATTGCTTCAAAACCTTACATTCGGGCGTGAGGATGTCAGCGCTCAAGAAATATCGCGTGTTCTTGAACTTGCTTGTTTAACAGAAGTTGTTGAGCGCTTGCCGCAAGGATTGAAAACGATCATCGGTGAACGAGGCATTGGTCTTTCCGAGGGGCAGGTTCAGCGATTGGCAATCGCCAGAGCGTTGATCAGTAATGCGCCGATTTTGCTGCTCGATGAATGTACCTCGGCGTTGGATGCCGCAACAGAACGCCGTGTGATTGAGAATTTGGCGTCGTTGGAAGGACGCACGATTATATGTATCTCTCATCGTGAGGCGATGATGGAATATGCGGATGATGTTATCATTGTAAAAGATCAAAAATTCGAGAGGAGAGTGGAGTTATGAATCTCGATGATTATTTAAAAATGGTTGATGATGACACGCGCCGACTTTATGAGAATTATATAAAGATGCCGCCGGATAGACAAAAACTGTTTTGGCTGATGTTTTTCGGCTCGCCCGAACAAAGACGGGAGGCGGAACAAGAAGTTTACCGTGTGATCGAAGCAGACGGTAATGATCCGACACCGGTGCGTGAAGCTATGGCAGCGTGCGCCAGGGAAGAGGCAAATAAGAAGTTGAAGTGATAAAAAAGACAGCGCCGTTCCGTTTGCGGAAGGCGCTGCCTTTTTATAAAACTGCACTGCGTGCTGCGTTCATGGTATCGAAATTTCTTAACAAAAACACCGCAAAAATCAACCTAAAATCCATCGAATTTATCTTGACAAAAGAGGGAATAAGTGCTATTATATGTAAGTCATATGCCACGGAGAGGTGTCCGAGTGGTTTAAGGAGCCGGTCTTGAAAACCGGTGACTCGTCAGAGCCAAGGGTTCGAATCCCTTCCTCTCCGCCAACCTCACCGATAATAACATTTATATATCTTTTCAGCGGGACACCACTCGCCTGAAAAGCGATCCGGAGAAGTACTCAAGTTGGTGACGAGGCGCCCCTGCTAAGGGCGTAGGTCGGGTAACCGGCGCGAGGGTTCGAGTCCCTCCTTCTCCGCCATGTAAAAAACCTCTTTTGTCTATCGGACAAAAGAGGTTTTTTTACAATGATATCTGTTCCTGACGGAACGGGTGATATATCTTCGATATGATATCGTACTATCGTGCGATGATATACGCTTCGCGTGTGAAGGAACGGATATTATATCATGCTTGCGTAGCAAGTATATCATACGGCAGAGCCGTATAACATATCGCGCAAGCGATATATCATTTCAAATTGTTAAAATACAGGTAATCGTTAAATCATAACCATAATCGTTGATTTACAGGGGTAATCGTTGAATTATTGAAATGTTCATATTTGAATGTTATACTTTAGTTGTAAATTGTTTAGGAGGTTATCTGTAATGAAACGCCTATTCTGCTTGCTTCTAACAGGAGTTGTATTGATTTCTTTGACAGCTTGTCATACAAACATCGATAATTCAGATAAAAACAAAAACAATGTCGACTATATGACTACATCATGCACTAAGGATTCCGTAGATGAATTTATGTCCATTATTGGCGAGGTGGAATTGGGGGGATTGTCTACAGGAATGACGCTTGATAAGGAGCATTGCTACAATGTCACTCCACTTTCAGTTGCCGAACAGACAGATATTAAGATTTTTAAGTTTAGTGATTCATGCGTCTCGCTCGCATTAATTGATGGTGAGGTATATTCCATTTGCGAGTCCTTTGGTGGCTACGGTTTTGTAAATGCTGTACCTTTGGATTATGACGAAGATGGAAATCTCGATTTATTGGTTGCTTCTTCATGGGGTTCGGGATTACACCGTTCTATAATTTCTGTTTTTAATACGACCACAAAGGAATCTATTGTTGTTTATGACACATCAACCACCGACAATCCTTCTGTAGATCTGTTTGTAGCGACCGCTTCACCCTCGTTTTCTTCAAAAGATCCCCAAGACCTTCCAATTTATTATCAAGTTCACAGCGCAAACATAGAAATCAACGGCAATAACCTTGCAGATTTGTCTTATGTTGCAACGGGTGTTATTGGCTCACTAGTTGTCGAAAATGGAGCGCCAGTTCTTAAACCGATGGCTGATTAAGTGCGGGTGCACCCCCTTGACCTAGAAATGCACCCCCTAAAATGACTTTGCACCCCCTTACCTCAAAAGGGGGGCATTTGTATTAAAATTAGGGTTATTTTTGATTAGAATTCGCGTGTGCCATTCGGTATTATATTGGATTGAAAAGAGCGCCTCCGTAATAACGGAGGCGCTCTTTTGCGGTTTTATTGTTTATATACAGGATGGCGGATATCCGCATCATCAAATGTACCGACACCGCTGGCGACGCGATAGAGAACCATTGCGTCGATCAATGTCACTTTGCCGTCGCCGTTAAAGTCCGCAACGTCTTTATCAATGGGATTATCGACAGTGTGACCCGCAATTTGCTGATACAGCATTAGTGCATCTCGGGAGCCCACGGTACCATCGAGGTTGATATCGCCTTCTTTAACGGGCTCAGAACCAAAGAACAGATAACTGACAACAACACCTTGCTTCAACGTGTTGTAGAAGGTCACGTTGTTAATAACCCACGCTGTGTTTTCCTTATTGTACAGGAACTGGCGCATATCAATACAACCGGTTTCACTGGTCACCATATACTGTTCGTGGTTGGTGTAAGCCTCGAATGTGCCGACACCGTTACCCAAGAAGGCACCTTCGCCGGTCGCATCGCGGAACAGGAAATACGGACAGTTGCTGTTGTTGTTGAAGATGCCGAAGGTGAAGTTCGAATTGGCAGGTTGCGCGATCGAGTAGTAGAGGTAAGGCGTTTTCGCAAGATCAATCTTCAAACCGAGCGACTGATTACCGTAAGAGACCCAACCGCTGTTGGTGTAGCACTCTTTCAGGCCGATCGCAGCGAGGATATCGACTTTGTCGTAGACATCGGGAGCTTTCTGCGCACAGTGTTGTGCGTAGGGGTTGTCGGGCGTCGCGGCAGGACCGTAGGTAGTCATGTCTTCATCCCAAACAAAGGTGTTCGCTTTGATAGCCTTCAGTGCATTGATCGTCAATGTGCCTTCGCCGGTCGTGACGATAGTGATCGAGTTCATATAGGCGTGTTCACGATCGGTGAGCGAACTGCAGTAATCTTTAATCTCCATATCCACATCATACGAACCTGCTACAATGCGGTCATTTTCGATGGTGAAGAGGTGAGAATACATAGACTCGGAGGTGTTGATCCATTTCGAACCGGTGCCCGAACCGATATGGAATGCGATCTTAAACGGCACATCGGTCTCAGCTTCGAGATGAATAGCGTTGAGAATTGCCATGTTAAACAGATCGGCTTCTTGACCGACGATCTGCACGCGATAGCCTTCGGCAGGAGAATGGATCACCAGAGAGCCGTCTTTGAGGATTTCGTGAGAACCGGTTTCGGAGGGCGAGGTGGTGTTATCCATCGATTTGGGCAGAAGGTTGAGCGCAGTTTCCTCAACATAAGGCGGCGCAACATATTCGGTCATCATAAGCTTGCGAATTGTAACCGCAGAAGATGCTGCCGCACCAACCGAGAACACACGAACAGCAGTGATCTTCGCGGTGTTCGATTTGATTTCGGTGATCTTCGAAAGCGGAATATCCACTGTGTATGTTCCGGCTTTCAGGTCGCCTGCCGAGCTCAGGTTGGAGGTGATATACGAGTTCATGGTAACCCAAGTACCGTTGATGTTGAGCAAAATGCTCGCTTCTGAACCAACAGTCACGTCTACAGTGAGTTGCTTGGTACCAACATCGAATTGGAACGGAGTAGAAGGGGTATAGGTACCATGCGGCCATTGACCGTTCGTGTTTTGGATTACTGTGCTGTGGTTGTTATCACGATAGACATTCAGCGTGCCGGTAGCGCTCGGCACCCACAAGCCTTCATCGGCGGGGAGCAAGCTGCCTTCGGGTTCGGGAATGATATCTTCGATGCTCTTGAGCTTATCGATGGCTTTTTGCAGCTCGATAACTTGCAGATTGATATCCGATTGTGTCGAAGTGCTGTTGTTAATTGCGGATTTCGCAGTGGTAACAGCGGTGTTGACGGTCTTCCAGGAGGCGGAAGTGTATTGCGACTCGTCAAGCGCTTCAACATAATCGATCAGCTCTTGAAGCTCGCTTGCATCCACCGTGCCGTCCGATTTGTCAGTCAACAGTTCGATGTGGTCATAAGTGACATCACCGGGGACGATAAACAACTGTGTGCGTTTGATCGTCAGGGTAGCGTTCGGATCCAAACCGTTTTCGGTGAACGCTTCGGTAACATCGTAAACGCCCTGGAAAACACCTTCAAAGCCGTCGGATTCTGTGTTGTTAAATGCATTTTCAATCGCGAAATTCAAGCGAACAATCGCTGATGCGGAGCCTTGCTCGACTTCGAGGTAAATGCACCAGGAGGAATCGGCATCAACATCGAGGTTAACATAAACCTTGCCGTTGACAGGCTTCAGAACGATCGGAGACACGGAATAGCGCGCCGAAGGCCAGGTGTTGGTGGAGGCGGCGGAACGCGTCATGTGGATGCCGCCTTTTTCGGTCGCTGTCGCTTTAATGTGAGAGGACGAAGCGGTGATCAACACATTAGCTTCCGAGCTCATCCATTTTCTGAGGCCCAAATCATAGTTGTACATCGTATCTAAAGTGGAGGGATCGATCGTCTCCTTCACTTTGGCAAGAGCTCCGATAGCTTTTTCAAGTACGACATACGCGCCGGAAACGGCATCATCGGTGTAATCGGCTGCATTGGCAGCGTCGATTGCCGCTTCAAGAGTCGCCACGGTCTCATCGGTGTAAATTGCCGTATCGATCTCTTCGGCGATTGCGATCAGATCGGTCAATGCCGCATGATCGACGGGCGTGGGGAGAACATCGGGGACACTGGGGGAATCGGGATAGTTGTAATAGGATACATGATGATAGGTGGTGCTGTTTTCACCTTTAATCACGATTGCTGTATCGGAATCAAGGGCGTTTTCAGTTTCTTCGCCGACAACATAGGCGCTGAACGCAGCCGTGCAGATAGAGCGGTTGGGAGCGTCGTTGCCGAGGTCGATTTGGAGATTCTCACGGTCACCGTAAGGGTTGTAGCGCCCGGTAATGGGCGAGTAGGTTACGCTGGTCAGCGTTGTGCCGGTGACCGTCATCAGGCGGATATAACCATCACCGCAGCAGTGCGGCACCGAGCCGATATAGTGTTCGTTCTCATAGAAATCGGGATCTTCAGCTTCCACAAACTGATAGTCCGAAAGGATCTCGTAAACCGTGCGACCGTCGCTTGCGGTTTTGGGCAAGCACAGTGAGCCGTCGTCGTGACCGCACAGGACAACCTTAACGTTGGGGTTGGGATCAACAATCTTATCAAAGATCAATTGCGCACGCGATGCGGAAGAACGGACAGCTTCGCCGGCTTCAAGATATTGGTGCGTGGTGACGATCGCAGTGCGGTGGCTGTAACGCTCGAGAACATCGTTGGCCCAAACGATCGTCTCATCGGTCGCCTCGTAGCCGTAGGCAAGATAGAGAACGACAAAATCAACATTGCCGATCGTAATCAGGTCATAGTGGGATGCATTGTTGTTCAAGCTGCCGCCGTACCAAGTCTTATCGTTGTAGCGAGAAGCGGGGAAGGTTTCCCAGAACTTGGAATAATCGGAAGAGGTATTGGGGCTCGTGTAGTCCGGCTTCTTGAAGTCGCCGACATCGTGGTTGCCCGACACAAGACCGTTGGGCATGCCTGCATCATCAACATACGACATCGCTTGATCGGAAACCTGCCATTGTTTCACCGCTTCGGCGGTGTTGGGACGATCGTCAACAAGGTCACCGGTCGTGATGATATAGCCCGCTTCGCCGTTTGTATATTGCTCGGCGGCGTACTGATACACACGATAGTAATAATCGTACAGATCCTCAAATTTTGTATAGTGCTGCGGGTCGGTCGACCAAATCATGGTATCCGAGCCGTTGGTTTCATAATCCAGCACGGCGATAACATGGATAATATCATTATCGTTGTAGGTTGCAACATCAACCGCATACGACACGCTGTCGCTACCGTTGAAAGTGCCGATAACATCCCACGCGTTGGTAGCGGGGTTGTAGACTTTAACAGCAATGCGCTCACCTGCAAAGGTCGAACCGGTATAACGCACAGCAACCTCGCCGTCTGTCTTGCCGTTCAGTGCGATATCAAATTGCTGATAAGGAATACCCGAAACAGACTTTGTTTCGATTGCTTCATTATAATATTGCAATTCATAAGCATCGATACCGTTGGCATAGTAGGCGTCGTCAACACCGATGCTGCCGTCTTGGGTCGAGCCGTATCTCACGGAATACTCCAGCGGATCAACTTTATAGTATGCAGCAGTTGCGTTCGGGTCGGAGGGAACGATGGATTCATCCTCTGCATAAGTGAAATTGATCTCCACGGAATCCACAACGCGGAACTCGAGCACCTTGATTGCCGTTTCGTTGTTGGAATCGGTTGCTTCCGTGACAATCGTATACACGCGGTTAGCGGTCAAACCGAGCTGCGCAGGCGTGAATGCTACGCTGCTTTCGGTGCTGACAGAAACGCCTTCCACGCGTGTGTCACATGCAGTGATAGTAGTGTCACCCTTTGCGGTAACATTCACAGTGATCTCGGTGTCAGGGGTGACATAATCGAGAGTATTAATGTTCGCGTTAATGATGGGCGCGTTGGATGAATTGAACGCAAACACAACAGATCCGCTGAACGGAGCGATCAGCAGACACACGGTAAGCGTCCATGCTAACAGAGATTTACCTATTTTCATATAAAAGCCTCCTTTGAATAACAGGTTTACATAAATTATATACTATTTCCTTGAAAACTGCAATATATTTTTAAAAATTTTATGCTAAATTAACAAAAACCGCCCTTTCGTTTGAAAAGGCGGTTTGCATTTATTTGCGATAATATTGATAGTAGGCAACCAGCGTGCGGTGTTGCTGTGAATAGCGGTCAAATCCTTTGACGATGACGCCGGCAAGGCTCATCAATTCGCCGCATTCGGCGGTAGCGTAATCGCAAGAGAACAAAGGCGTGCCGTCACAGGAAATTGAAATAACTCCGTCGTGCGTATTGATGCGTCCGATTTTTCCGAGCACTTTCTCGGTAACTGTGCCGTCCTCGGCGATGCGCTCGGTGACATAGGCAAGCTCTTTTCCGTCCATACGCTTAAGTAACGCTTCATCCAAATGAGCGGGAACGGTTGATTTCTTTTTCTTTTTGAAAAACAGCATTGTTCTTCCTCCGTTACAGCGTCTCGCCGCGAGCAAGCTTTGCTTGCACATCGACCATAAACTGGCGCGCATAACGCGGGGATCGACCGCCGCGCTGAATTGCCCAGCGTTCGGCAGCAGCAAGCAACCGATCACGATCAACATCGATGTTGTTGTCGTCTGCCATTTTACTGACGATCTCAAGGAAATGCTGCTTATCGGGCAACAGGAAAGTCAACGAAATGCCGAAACGATCCGAAAGCGACACAGACTCCTGCACGGTATCGCCGCGATGAACTTCGTCACCGTCACGATCGGAGAATGTTTCTTTAAGAAGATGACGGCGGTTGGAGGTCGCATAGATAAGCACATTCGACGGGCGAGAGGCAAGTCCGCCTTCCAGAACAGCTTTCAGTGCCGCGAAATTATCGTCATTGGCGTTGAATGACAGATCGTCAATAAACAAAATGAATTTCATCGGCAATTCGGCGATTTGTTCGGTAAGATCGGGAAGCTCGCGCAGATATTCTTTAGGCACTTCAATCATACGCAATCCCATTGCGGCGTATTCGTTAAGCAATGCTTTCACAGTGGAGGATTTTCCTGTACCGCGATCGCCGTAAAGAAGCATATTGTTTGCTTCAAAGCCGTTAATAAATGCCAGCGTATTATCAATAGCAATTTGACGCTGATATTCATAACTTTTCAGCTGGGACAGACGAATCGGATCGGGATGTTCTACAGCGATCAGTCGTCCCGCTCGCCACAAGAATGCGTTGTGTTGCGCAAAGCGACCGCAACCGAAGCGCGAGTGATATGCGGCGATTTCCTCGGTGCGATTTCCCCAGTCATTCGTGTCCAGAGGCGCTTGTGCGGGGGTGTTATCCCATGCAAGCAGAGAGATTGTCTCGTCAGGGAGAAAAGAGGAGAGATCCTCAAGCGTAAAGAATGCGGCTTCGCCGAGTATTTCCAGATCGCGTTTGGCTGCGGCGAATAATGCGGCATCGGGACGACGATCGGCAGAGCAAGCGGACGAAAAGGGATTATCGTCCACTAAAATATCTGCCGCAATTGCTTGCGCTAAACTGTGCGGTGCAGGAGTCGCATGAAGCACGGCGCAAAATTCCCCGTATGCATGATAAACCGCGGGTGTATCTTTACTTGATGCGGCGTGAAGCAATTGGCAAAGTGCAGCGAGCGTCGGCTTTTGCAGCAAATGGCGATAAACGGTTAACGAAGCC
>JAZURB010000124.1:0-3302 GCA_045605945.1 Acutalibacteraceae bacterium | reverse complement strand
GCCATTGTAATCGTAAGACAGATGGCCGCTCTGCGAAGCGAGAAAAGCGTTTTTATCGGGGATAACCGCCGTGTACACAGCACATTGGCTATCCTGCAAATAGGTGGTATATACCGCATTAAACACGCTCAGAGCACGCTCGAGTGAAGTCGTGTTCAGCGGATAATCCATATCCGCGATCTTGCCGTCGTGCATATAAAGTCCATGATTATCCTGCTGGCGATACACCTCTTCCGAAACGATCGCTTTTGCTTCGCGCCAGGTGTCGCGCGCAGGAAATTGATCAAGCGTATAGCTTTCGAAATCGGTCATGAACGCGCCGGAAGTGATCGCGCCGATCGTTGCCGCGGGCATCTGTGCGAGCGGTCGGCGTTCGGATGCGGACATTGCCTGCGGCGTATGCAGTATACATGCGGCGGAGAGTCCCAGCACTAAGCCGCCGGCAGTGATGATTTGCAGTATGTCTTTCAGCGAATGTTTCAAGCGATCACCTCCTTGACGAGTGTATCAGAAGCGGAAATATAAGAACGGATTAAATGAGCCGTCCACCAAAAAGGCGGTGGAAATCAATATAAGCAGCAAACAAACAATGGGCTCCAGCACCGTCAACACAGCACCGCCGAACTTCGTTTTGCCGACGGCGCCTACCAGCTTAGCGGGCAATGGGGTTGCACCGATGGCGCCGACGATCAGCGGCACCGCATAGCTGCGTGCGTAATACAGCGCCTCTGCCGATGAAAACGGCAGATCTCCCACACCGAATAATCCGCCGATTTGCGCGGCAGCGTCGGGGAGAGAAGCGGCGTTAAACAGCACAAAGCTGACAAGCACCGCCAGCAACATATACAAACGCGATACGACAGGGATGTTGACCAGTCCTTTGCCGATCGGTGTTTTTTCGAACACAAGTAAAACGGCAAACATCAATCCCCACAGCACGAAGTTCCATGCGGCACCGTGCCACAATCCCGTCAGCATCCACACGATCAGGATGTTTAAAATCCAGCGGAGATACGGCACGCGATTGCCGCCCAACGGAATATATACATAATCGCGGAACCATGAACCAAGCGTCATGTGCCAGCGGCGCCAAAATTCGGTGACCGAGCGGGAGGTGTAGGGATAACGGAAGTTTTCGGGGAAGGAGAAACCGAGGATCGATCCGAGACCGATCGCCATGTCACTGTAACCCGAAAAATCAAAATAAATCTGCAACATAAACGCGACGGCATACAACCACATATATATGACCGAAAGATCTTTTGAATCGGCAAAGGCTGCGGTCAGCTCACCGAGTACATTGGCGATCAGCACCTTTTTGCCGAGTCCCATGGAAAAGCGTCGAATACCGTAAGAAATTTTTTGCGCCGAGTGTGTGCGTGCGGTCAAATCGTGCTCCACATCGGTGTAGCGTACGATCGGGCCTGCAATCAGTTGCGGGAACATGGTAATATACATGGCGAGCGAAACAAAATTGCGTTGCGCCTTGACTGTCCCGCGATACACATCGATTACATAACTGAGCACCTGGAAGGTGTAAAAGCTGATGCCGACGGGAAGCACCACGCGTAACAGCGGAATGGATAATCCCGTCAATGCGTTGACATTGGTGATAAAGAAGTCGGCGTATTTAAAATAGCCCAAAGCGCCGAGGAATAGGACGGTGCAAAGGATCATCAGCGTCTTGGCGGTTGTCGTACCGCGTGTGCGTTCGATCCATATGCCGCCCGCATAGCTGACAGCGATGGTAGCTGTCATCAACAGGGCATAAAAAGGGCCGCCCCACGCGTAAAACACGAGGCTGGCAAGCAGCAACACGGCGTTTTTGACGCGACGGGGCGACACACAATAGATTATAAGAGTGGCGGGGAGGAAATAATACAAAAACGGAATACCCGAAAAGACCATGGATCATTTCCTCCCCATACGGAATTTTTTAGAAGTTCAGCGGCTGCTGCACAGCAAACTCGGTAGAGGCAAACGCAGCGGTCAGGTTGCCCTCAAAAGTAGCCACGAGATCGGCAGCGCCGTAAGCGACAACCACATAATCGGCGGACAGCTTCGCGATGCTCAGTTGCTCGGGAGCGCCGCACAGCCATTGCTGGGTCTCGATACCCGCTTTGATCGCGGCAATGAAATCGTCGGCTTTCACGCCGCTCGCCAGGTGATAGGCGGCGCCGGTGAAGTTGTTGGCGTTCATTGCGTGCAGCAGGGAAGCTGCGCTGTCGATCATCGCCACAGCGTCCGCAGGGCAAGCAAGCAGCGCTTTCATGGTATCGGCATCGGCAATATCCACTGCACCGGGAGCGTTGTCCACGATGTTGGCATAATCGCCGCCCATAGCAAAGAACTTATCGCTCTCTTCGTAGTTGTTCCAAACGGCATTCAGGATATCCACGGGTGCTTCAACACCCTCAAGCTTTTGCGCACCGCATGCGGTGAAGCTCAGCAGCATAACCAGGGCTAAAACAAGGGAAATGGCTTTTTTCATAGTAATTCTCCTTTAATATTATAGTAGGATTATCGAACAAAAACAGTATACCATGAATTTAACCTGTGTTCAAGAGGTAATTTTTTTGAAAATACACGGTTTGTATCAAAACTGTAACTTTTAATACGCCGATATCTTGTGTTTTTGTGTTGACATTACCACAGGATATGGGTATAATGAAATCCCGAACACAAAATCATGGGGCTATCCCCAAGGCATACACAATATACGGCACTCGAGGCCGGGAAAAGGAGAAAGACATGAAGATTATCAAAAGAAGCGGTGTCGAAGAAGTTTTCGACGGGCAAAAAATCATCGTTGCAGTTACCAAGGCGAACGATAGTGTCGTTCCCAGTTCGCGCATGAGCGAGGTGCAGATCCGCCGCATCGCTGAAGATGTGGAAAGCGCTGCTATGAACATGAATCGTTCCTTGACGGTTGAGGAAATTCAGGATCTCGTTGAGGATCAGATCATGAATTTGCGCGCGTTTGATGTGGCGCGTCGTTACATTACCTACCGTTATACTCGTGCGTTGGTGCGTAAATCCAATACTACCGATGACCAGATCCTCAGCTTGATCGAGTGCAACAACGAAGAGGTCAAGCAGGAAAACTCCAACAAAAACCCCACCGTTAACAGCGTCCAGCGTGACTATATGGCGGGTGAGATTTCCAAGGATATTACGAGAAGAATTCTTCTTCCCGAGGATATAGTTAAGGCTCACGAGGAGGGAATTATTCACTTCCACGATTCCGACTACTTCGCTCAGCATATGCATAACTGCGACCTCGTAAACCTTGAGGATATGCT
>JAZURB010000123.1:0-1886 GCA_045605945.1 Acutalibacteraceae bacterium | reverse complement strand
AGACATCTGTCGCGCATGCGTTCGCGTCCGAAGTATGTGCGTTTCAAGCGCAATTTCGGCGACGGACTCCGGAAGATACCGCTGATCGGCAAAGGCGTTTTTCGCTTACTGATGGGTGTCAAGACGACCCTCAAGGACAAGCTCTACCGCAGCAGTTCCATGTTTGAGGATATGGGGTATTATTATCTCGGTCCTGTGGACGGCCATAATATTCGCGATTTGACCTGCGCTTTTGAGGCAGCAAAAGATATTGCTGCTCCCGTTTTGCTGCATGTCGATACCGTAAAGGGTAAGGGCTACTCGTTTGCGGAAAAGAATCCCGATGTTTATCACGGCATCGGCAAATTCGATATTGAAACCGGCAAACCGCAAGCGGGCGGAAAATCGTTCTCTAAGGTGTTCGGCGAGCAGTCGATGCATCTGATGAAGGAGGATGACCGACTGTGCTTTATCACCGCAGCGATGACCGACGGCACGGGCCTTACCGAAATTGCCGAGCATTTCCCCAAGCGCTGCTTTGATGTCGGCATTGCCGAGGAGCATGCGGTCACTTTTGCATCGGGTCTGGCGCAAAACGGCATGACACCTGTTTTTGCGGTGTATTCGACCTTCTTGCAGCGCAGCTTTGATCAGCTGCTCAACGATGCCTCGATCATCAACAGCCATGTGGTGCTGGCGATCGATCGCGCAGGCATCGTCCCTGAGGACGGCGAAACGCATCAGGGTATTTTCGATGTGCCGATGCTTAATGCGATCCCGCGCGCCACGGTGTATGCGCCGTGTTGTTATCGTGAACTCAAAATGCATCTGCGCCAAGCGATCTATGATGTAGACGGATTGGCGGCGGTGCGTTATCCCAAGGGTGGCGAAATGATGATTCCCGCGGGATATAAACCCGATTTCAAGCCGTACACATGGTATCGCTCGCGTCGTTCGGAGATTTTGCTTGTTACCTACGGTCGCGAGTTCGGCCAGGTGTTGACGGCTGCCAATGAGCTTGCCAAGAACGGCACATTTGTGTCGGTGCTCAAGCTCAATCGTATCAAACCGATTGATCCGGCATGTATTCGCATTGCGCTGACATATTTCCGTGTCATATTCTTTGAGGAAGGCAGCCGCCACGGCGGTGTCGGTGAATTGTTCGGTGAATTGCTTGCCGAAAACAATTTTGCGCGGACCTATGAGATTTATGCGATCGATCGTTTTATTCCCGCTTGCACGGTGGAAGAGGGACTTCATCTGGTCGGTCTGGATGCCGAAGGTATTGTTACGGCGGTGAGCGAAACCCCGCATGATCCGTACGGCAACGAATTTGACGGTGTCGATACCGTCGAAGAGCCGGTGTTTGACCAAACCGAGCCCGAAGCCTCTCAGGCGCCGGACGAAGCGGAGCAACCCGCCGAGGAAGAAGGCACCGAAAATGCTCCCGAGGTCGATGCAGCTGATGAAGAGACAGCAGATATTTCTGTCGAGGAATCGGTTGTCGAAGCAACGGATGAGGAGACTGAAGATGAGTGATATGGTGCGTCTGGATGCGGCGCTGGTGCAGCGCGGACTTGTCGGCGGACGCGATAAAGCCAAAACACTTATCGAGCAAGGACATGTGTCTGTTAACGGAACGGTGGTCACCAAAGCATCCGTTCGCGTGGCGGATACTGATGAAGTGACTTGTGCTGTGCGTGAACGATTTGTCGGGCGCGGCGGCGAAAAGCTGCTCAAGGTGCTGGAACAAACCAATGTGTCGGTTGTCGATGCGGTTTGTGCGGATATCGGTGCATCCACCGGTGGCTTCACCGATTGTATGCTGCAGCACGGTGCAAAAACCGTGTTTGCCATCGATGTCGGGCACGATCAACTCGCGCAATCGCTAAGTCGGATCGTAGCCA
>JAZURB010000122.1:0-5602 GCA_045605945.1 Acutalibacteraceae bacterium | reverse complement strand
GCCCGCAGTGAAAACATGACCATCGAGGTGGACGAGCTTCTGTAGCGTCTGTTCGGTGTGCAGGGCGTCATTAAGATCGACAGCATCGTAGGCTGATCGTCTTTTCAGGGAAAGGAAGAGGGTTATGGCATATATAGCAGTTCTCGGTCACGGTGTCGTCGGTTCCGGTGTTTTGGAGGTTCTGACTACACACACGGAGAGTTTGAAAAAGAGAGCGAAGGAAGAGCTCATCGTCAAGCACATTCTTGACCTGCGCGATTTTCCCGACCTCCCGTACAGTGATATTTTTACAAAGGATTTCAGTAAGATCCTGAACGATCCCGAGGTACAGATCGTTGTGGAAGTCATGGGCGGTCTGCATCCGGCTTACGATTACGTGAAGGCCTGCCTTGAAAACGGCAAGAGCGTCGTGACCTCCAATAAGGAGCTCGTCGCGTCGAAGGGCGCGGAGCTTCTGCGCATCGCACAGGACAACAACCTGAGCTTTATGTTTGAGGCGAGCGTCGGCGGCGGCATCCCGATCCTGCGTCCGCTGGATCAGTGCCTTGCGGCGAACGAAGTGTACGAGATCGCGGGCATCCTCAACGGTACGACCAACTTCATGCTCACCAAAATGATTGAGGACAGCATGAGCTTTGACGATGCGCTGAAACTCGCGCAGGATCTCGGTTATGCCGAGCGTGAGCCGTCGGCGGATGTGGACGGTCACGATGCGGCGCGCAAGATTTGCATTCTTGCCTCGCTCGCGTTTGGTCGCCATGTGTTCCCCGATCAGGTGCATACCGAGGGTATTCGCAATGTGTCGCTTGAGGATGTGCGTTGCGCGGCGCTGATGGGCGGCGTGATCAAGCTGATCGGTCGCGCAAAGAAGCAAGACGATAAAATTTCCTGCATCGTGGCGCCCATGATCGTCAAGGAGGAGGAAAACCTCCTCGCTCAGGTGCGCGATGTGTTCAACGGCATTATGGTGCGCGGCGATGTGATCGGCGATGTCATGTTCTACGGTCGCGGCGCGGGTGCGCTGCCCACCGCGTCGGCGGTGGTCGCCGATGTGATCGACGAAGTCAAGCATATGCGTGCGCGCAAATATCTCTTCTGGGAGAGCGGCGCTGCCGATTATGTCCTGCCCTACACGGCGGATGAGACAGCGGCAATGGTGCGCGTGAGCGGCGCGAACAAAGCGGACATCGCGGCGAAGCTCGGCAATGTAACCGTGCTCGACGAGACCGACGGCGTGCTGTGCTTTGTGACACCCGTGATGAATGAGAAGGCGCTTGCCGATGCGCTGGCGTCGCTGAATGCCACCGTGCTTTCCTGCATTCGCGTGGCGGATTAAAAGGAGCGCGCATACACTATGATTAAAATTACCGTGCCTGCTTCCAGCGCCAACCTCGGCGCGGGGTTCGATGCGCTGGGCTTGGCACTCACGCTCTATAACACGGTGTGGATGGAAGAAGCCGACGGCTGTCATATCGAAAGCGCCGATGGCTCGGATATCCCGACCGACGAGAGCAATATGATTTATCAAACCGCCAAGCTGCTGTACGAACGCTGCGGGCATCCGTTCCGCGGGCTGCATATCGTGCAGGAAAACAACATCCCGATGACGCGCGGTCTCGGCTCGTCCTCGGCGTGCTTGGTGGCGGGACTTCTCGGGGCGAATACGCTGCTGGGCAGTCCGCTTTCCAAAACCGATCTGCTCGATCTGGCGGCGCAGCTCGAAGGTCACCCCGACAATGTTGCGCCTGCGATGCGCGGCGGTCTTGTCACCTCGGTCATCGAGGGCGGCAAGGTGCATTCGGTGAGTGTGCCGGTGTCGGAGCGTATCCGCTTTGCGGTGTTTATCCCCGCTTTCGAGCTGAAAACCTCCGAAGCGCGCGCCGCGCTTCCCGATGTCGTTTCCCGCGATGACAGCGTGTATAACCTGTCCCGCGCGGCATTGATGACGGCATCGCTTTTCTCGGGCAGCCTCGAAAACCTGCGCTTTGCGGTGCAGGATCGGCTGCATCAGCCGTACCGTTTCCCCATGATCGCGGGCGCGGAGCAAATCTTCTTCGCGGCATACGATATGGGCGCATACGGTGTGTGCATCAGCGGCGCAGGACCGTCGATCCTCGCGATCGTCGACGAAGCGCATGCGGAAAAATTTGTGAATAACGCGAAAAAACGCCTTGCCGATATGGGGCTTACCGATTGGCAGGTGGCATTGTTCTCGTGCGATGCCGTGGGCGCGACGGTCGCGTTTGAATAAACCGTTCCAAACGGAATATCATGGTCAATATGAGAGTGTTTGTGCTCTGATATAGAAAGGAATGATTCACAATGTTGGTAGTGCAGAAATTCGGCGGCTCGTCCGTGGCGGATGCCGAGCGCGTGATGAATGTGGCGCGCATCGTGACCGACACTTACGCCAAAGGCAACGATGTGGTCGTTGTCGTGTCCGCGCAGGGCGATACCACCGACGATCTGATCGAAAAAGCCAAAGAGATCAACCCCGGCGCCAGCAAGCGCGAAATGGATATGCTGCTGGCGGCAGGTGAGCAGATCTCGATCTCGCTGCTTGCGATGGCGATCGAAAAGCTCGGCTATCCCGTGGTGTCGCTGCTTGGCTGGCAAGCGGGCTTCCAGACGAACTCGAAATATTCCGCCGCGCGCATCAAGCGCGTGAACGCGGAGCGTATCGCCAAAGAGATCGACAAGAAGCGCATCGTCATCGTGGCGGGCTTCCAAGGTCTCAACAAGTATGACGATATCACCACCCTCGGTCGCGGCGGCTCGGATACGAGTGCGGTGGCGATCGCCGCATCGATGCGTGCGGATCTGTGCCAGATCTATACGGATGTCGAAGGTGTTTACACCGCCGATCCGCGCAAGGTCGAAGGCGCGCGCAAGCTCGATGAGATCACCTATGACGAGATGTTGGAGCTGGCCACCTTGGGTGCGCAGGTGCTCAACAACCGCTCGGTCGAAATGGCGAAAAAGTACAATGTGGAGCTGGAGGTCATCTCCAGCTTGACGCAAAAACCCGGCACCAAAGTGAAGGAGGTCTGCAAAATGGAAAAAATGCTGATCAAGAGTGTGGCAAAAGACGAACATGTGGCGCGTGTGAGCATCGTGGGGCTCCCCGACGAGCCCGGCATCGCTTTCAAGGTTTTCTCCCGTGTGGCGAAGGCGCATATCAATGTGGATATCATTCTGCAATCGGTCGGCCGTGACGGCACGAAGGACATCACCTTCACCGTTCCCGAGGACGATGCCGAGGGCGCAAAGGCAGCGCTGCAGGAGTATTGCAATCAGGTCGGCGCGAAGAAGATCGTTGTCGATACCAATGTCGCGAAGATCTCCATCGTCGGTGCGGGCATGGAAACCCACGAAGGCGTGGCTTCTAAGATGTTCGAGGCGCTGATGGATGCCAACATCAACATCCAAATGATCTCCACCAGCGAGATCAAGGTGTCGGTGCTTATTGACAAGGCGGAAGCCGATCGTGCCGTGTCTGCGGTGCATCGTATGTTCTTCGACGAATAAGACAATGTGAAAAATCCCGTGTCGCAAGACACGGGATTTTTTTGGTGTTTGTTGCGCGCAAAATGACGCGTGCGGTAGCCCTTAAGCGAGGGGGCAGTCGAGTCGCAAGGCGAGACCGGGGGAGTTTTCATGATCCCACCCTACGATGCCGTGGCAGCTATAACAATAAAGCTTCATGCAATTCTATAATATGCTTGCCGCGCTTTGCGGCGTTTTCTTTCCACATTCCCGCACCGCCATGTGCACTGCGGGTGTAGGTGACCACAATGTCAGCGTGTTCGATCATCCACGCATTTCGTTTGTTGATAGCAAAACGCGGCGGGACATTTTCAAGACCTTCGGGAAATATCGTCGGCATATCGTGCTCACGCGGCGATGATGGATAATAAGCCAATACAATTGCCCAGCCGATGTGTGGGAATTCTTTGCAAAGCTGCGTAAGTTCCTTGGCGACGATACGATCAAATGCGCCCTGATTTCCTACGTAAAATTGCGTTACCCCTTCTTCAATCAGTTGCAGCAAGATTGCTCGTAATGCGGAAGTTCCTTGCGTTGTTGCATCGCGATTGCCGAAAAATGTACATGTCATGAAAACACCACCCTCAAATTTAGTCTACTTAATATAAGTATACTTTACACATTATAACACATATTTATCTTAAAATATACTTATATTGAGATATGGCGGTGAGGGCTATGCGCAACAAGAAAAATAAACATCTCGGCATTGAGGTTGAACCGGATTTGCACGGCAAGCTGCATTATATCGCGAAATACGAGGGGCGTTCCGCAAACGGACAAATCCTTTACCTTATCCGCCAATGTATTCGCGATTTTGAAAAAGAACACGGCATTATTGAACTCCCATCATCGACAGAAAACGGACAGTGATTGCTCACTGTCCGTTTTTATTGTGGTTGTAGAGAAAAAACGGGACGATGAGGGTATCGGCCCCTACGAAAACGAACAAACCTGCGATAACACCGCATCACCGACGGCGAAATCGGTCGGAAAATTTCGGGCGACAGGGCATCTCGGTGGCGGGGCGATTGACCAGCACCGTTTCCTCACCGATGACTTCGATGTCCCGCCACGGGATGATCAGATCCTCCTCATGCCCGAAAAGCCCGAAGCATTTCGGGTGCCCGTGAATCACAATGGCGCATATCTGCGCCGAGCAGGTGTCCACCTCCACATCGTCCACCACGCCCAAGCGGCAACCGTTGCAAATGTTGATAACCTCTTTATCGTGCATGTCCGTAATTCTGCAAACCATAGAAAAGACCGCCTCCCTTTGTCGCATATATATGCGCGGGGAAGCGGTCTTATGTGTATTTTACAGGACGGTATACAGTCCCGAAGCATCGGCTTTGGCAACGGTCTCCTGCACGGAAACCACCTTCACCGTCACTTCGCGCGTACCGAGTGTGAGGGCGATCACATCGTCCACCTTCACATCGTAGGAGGCGCGCGCCACCTTACCGTTGACCGTGACGCGACCCGCGTCACACGCCTCGTTGGCGACGGTGCGGCGCTTGATGAGGCGCGACACCTTCAAATACTTATCCAGTCGCATGAGCGATCCTCCTTTGGTGCTTTGAATGCATGTGCATCCGTGTTTTGCATGAAGCTTGTTAGACTCGCCGCAGCGCGTCATACTGAGCGAAGTTCCGTCCGAGACCCGTTCGACTCGCCTACGGCTCGCTTAAGGGCTGACGCGGACGGAACGCAGTCGAATGTATCTCGCTGCGGCTCGCGTATAGGTGAATGCGGACGAACAAAGCGGATGAAAAAGGGCTGCCCCGAGCGAGGCAGCCGCTTTTTATGTCATGTACCGACAGTTGCTTATTTCGCAACAGCGTCTTTCAGAGCCGCGCCGGCTTTGAAAGCGGGTTGCTTGGAAGCGGGGATTTCGATGGTTTCCTTGGTGCGGGGGTTCAGGCCCGTGCGAGCGCTGCGCTCACGAACCTCGAAGGTACCGAAGCCGACAAGCTGAACCTTATCGCCCTTCACGAGAGCCTCGGTCACAGCCTCGACAACAGCGGTGATCGCCGCGTCGGCATCTTTCTTGGTC
>JAZURB010000121.1:0-1964 GCA_045605945.1 Acutalibacteraceae bacterium | reverse complement strand
CGGTTACGATCCCGACGGCAAACCGCGTCATGCACATCTGCGTTCGACAGCAACGGAAGGCACCTTCCGCTACACGGTGACGGGTAGCGTTGCGGAATACAGCTTCCACTGGATCGGTACGAGCGACAAGCTGTTCGTGTTCGAAGCACCGATCGATATGCTCTCGTACATCACGATGCACCCGCACAATTGGCGACAGCATTCGTATGTGGCGGCGTGTTCCGTTTCGGATCGGGCGGTGTGGCAGCTCCTCAACGACTGTCCGCATCTGCGACAGGTGTACATCGGTTTCGATAACGACGAGGGCGGTCAACCTGCCGCCAAACGCTTATCCGATAAATTATTCTTACAGGGCTATCAATCCGAAATCCTCGTACCGACCGCAAAGGATTGGAACGAGGATCTTGTTATTATGAAGAAAGAAGGTGTTAAGAAATGGGAAATGCAGTCACATTGATTATTGTTGCAGCGGTGATGTTTGCGGTGATCGGTGCGATCACGGTGGTGTCACACATTTATAACCTCAACGGTATCAAGAGTAAAACGGTCGGTGACGGTCAGCACGGGACGGCCCGCTTTGCTTCGCACGGTGTGATGCACAAGACATTCAAGTATGTCCCTTACTCTCCGAAGTCGTGGAGAAAGAACGCAAAGAACGGCAAACTGAAACTGCCTCAAGGCGTTGTCCTCGGCGTGAAGAAACGACGCGGTCAGGATGTAGCGATCGTCGACGATGACGATGTGCATACGCTGATGATCGGTGCGGCAGGTTGCGGCAAGACCGCGTATTGGTTGTACCCGAACCTTGAATACGCCTGTGCCGCAGGGATGTCGTTCCTCACGACCGACACCAAAGGTGATCTCTATCGCAACTACGGCAACATCTGCAAAGAGTATTACGGTTACGATGTCGCGGTGATCGATCTTCGTAATCCGACCAAGTCGGACGGTAACAATCTGTTGCATCTCGTCAACAAATATATGGATCTCTACAAAAAGCACCCCGACGATATTGCGCTCAAAGCGAAAGCAGAAAAGTACGCAAAGATCATCGGCAAGACCTTGATCTTCAGCGACGGTGATGCGGCATCGTTCGGTCAAAACGCATTCTTCTATGATGCGGCAGAGGGTTTGATCACCTCCACCATCCTCTTGATTGCCGAGTTCGCTCCGCCCGAACAGCGACACATCGTATCCGTGTTCAAACTGATCCAAGACCTGCTGGCACCCGGTAACGGACGCGGCAAGAATCAGTTCCAATTACTCATGGAGAAACTGCCGCCCGATCATAAGACGCGATGGTTCGCAGGTGCCGCTCTGAACACAAGTGAACAGGCAATGGCATCGGTTATGTCAACAGCAATGTCCCGCCTCAATGCGTTCCTGGATTCGGAGCTTGAACAGATCCTGTGCTTCGACACGGCGATCGATGCAGAAAAATTCTGCTCGTCAAAGTGTGCGATCTTTATTGTGTTGCCCGAAGAAAACCCCGCAACATACTTTATGGTGTCGCTGTTGCTTCAGCAGCTCTACCGTGAGATCCTCACCGTTGCCGATGAACGTGGCGGTGCGCTTGAAAATCGTGTTATGTTCTACATGGATGAGTTCGGTACGCTCCCGCCGATCAGCTCGGCAGAAATGATGTATTCAGCATCCCGCTCGCGTAAACTGTCGCTCGTCAGCATCATCCAGTCCTACAAGCAGCTTGAAAAGAACTACGGCGACGAAGGGGCAGACATCATCAAGGACAACTGTCAGGTCACGATCGCCGGTGGCTTCGCTCCGACATCAGGAACGGCAGACGAGATCTCCCGCTCGCTCGGCACACGCACCGTAATGACAGGATCGGTGTCACGAAGCAAGAACGATCCGTCGCAGTCGTTACAGATGACGGAACGCCCGCTCATGACGGCCGATGAACTCAAGTCCATGCGCAAGGGCAGTTTTATTGTGATGAAAACAGG
>JAZURB010000120.1:0-2423 GCA_045605945.1 Acutalibacteraceae bacterium | reverse complement strand
GCTTGGCCTCCGACTTGGGTGAGAAGCGCGCCGCGCGTTCGCTTGCCGAAAGCTGTGCGGTTTCCAGCTCGCCGCCGCCGAGGAATGTGTAAATATCTGTCGTCAGCACTTTCACGCTGTCCGCAGGCTGCTCCACATTGTTCGGTAACCCGAATTGCACCACGGTTTTCTCATCGACAAAAATACCGTAGTGGTGGTAAAATGTCACCTTCACGCGCACGATATCGCCGTAGCGCGGCTCCTGCTGCGTCCACTTCATATCACAGCTTACCTTCAATGCACGCCACCACATCGGCGACTGTAGTCAAATCCGCGAAATCGGCATTGCTGAACTTAATGCCGAATTCCTCTTCGAGTGCCATCGCCATATAAAGCATACCGATGGAGTTCATGCCGACATCCTCGCGCAGCGAGGCGGAGGGGGTGATGTCGGCGGTATTGATCTCGCCCTCGAAAACGGCGTCAAACACGTTAGTCAATCGTTCCAATGTGGTCATGAATATCTCTCCTTTGTATTAGGTAGCCGCTTGGCAGCGGGTCATTTCTTTAAGCAATTGCGCGGTGATCGTTTCAATATCTTTCACCGAAGGCATCTTTTTTTGACAGATCGCCGCGGGATCCACCGCATTGCCCACAATGACGGGGCGTGCTTTATACCAGGCTTTCCGCTTTCCCAGATGCACGGGAATGATCGGCACACCCGCCTGCAGCGCCATCAGCACGGCTCCCGATTTGATGGTGTCAACCTGTCCGGCACGGATGCCGCCTTGCGGGAAAATGAGCAACACGCGCCCCGCTTTGAGAATATCCACCGAGCGCTTGATCGCTTCCAGATCCGCAGATTCGCGGTCAATGCGCACACAGCCGACACCGGTGAGCAGCAGGTTCTTTACGGGGTTATCCATAACCTCCTTGGCGGTCAGGAAAAACATGCGGCGATACCAAAACGCCGTTGCCACCGCCAGCGGATCCTTCATGGAAGAATGGTTGGCGACAAGGATCGCACCGCCCTGCAGTCGCTCTTTAAGCGGCTGCCCGTCGGGCGTTTGCTTTTTTAAGTGGAAATAGGGAATCAGCGGCGCGCAGGTAATGCGCGCGAGGTCTTGCCAAAAACGGCGAATATCCCACAGCTTACTTTTAACCGGTTGCGCCATTGCTCAATCGCCCGCCTTTCTGCGTTCCAATTCCTCGCCCAGCGCATACACATGTGCTTGCAGTGTGGCTGTTGCCTCATTTAAGCGCTCGTCTTCGGGCAAGCTGTCGTTCATCCATAAACGGATGTCGATCGGCTCGCCGATCATCACACTCGCGCGTTTAAACAAACCGTATTGTCCATCGGTGAACACGGGAATGATCGGCGCGTCGGTGTGCGAGGCGATAAACGCGGTGCTGACCGTGAACGGAAACGGCTTACCGCCGACAGGCAAGCGTCCTTCGGGGAAGATGCCCAGCGTGCCGCCTTTGTCCAGCACGCTCAGTGCGTTCGATACAAAACCGAAATCATACGTATTGCGATCCACGCGAATACCGCCGAGCAGCGTTAATAAGAGTGCGAGCGGCTTGCCCTTGTTGAACAGCACTTCCGCCATCAAAAAGCGGGTGGTGCGTAAGGGAAATACCAGCATATACAACACAAAATCCATCAGCGATTTATGGTTGGAAACCAGAATGCAGTTTTTGGGCAAACGGCGCGAAGCGCGCACGTTTTCCGTGTAAACGCGCGGCTTAAAGAAAAGCAGAGCGGGGAGAAGTCCCGTCAGTTTCACAAATGCCATGAATAATTTGACAAGCAGGGTGTGTTTTAACATTACAATCGTTCCTCTATAAAGTCCCGCATATCCTTTGCAGTATAGCGGTAAGTATCGTTATTATCATAGCTGACCTGCGGAAATGCTTCCGCAAGCTTGGTGAGAATGGCAAAATACTGCATGCTCGTTGCACCGAGATCAAAGAACAGGTGCGCGTTGTCGTCGATTGTCGCTGCGTCGATATGCAACACCTCGGCGATAATACCGCCGATCGTATCGGCAAGTGCGCGGTTGATCTCACCGCTTTCACCGCCTGCGTTGGCTTCGACAAAAGCGGCGCGGTCGATCAGCGTGATCTCACCGTCGGCGATCTTCTTTTTGAGCTGTGCGCGACTGACCTTCACGGCGTTTGCCGCTGCGAGCGGGGTGTGTGTCAGCATCACCTTGCGCAGTGACATCACGGGCGGCAATGTGGCGTTGAACGCATCGATTGCCGCGAGCAATGCCTTACGGCGCTCGCGTCCGAGCATCGGATCGACCTGCACGACCAGCGACAGCACCTCGCCGTCCTCGCTGTCAAGCCCCAGCACCGAGAAGGCAAGCGCATCGGTGAGCGTGAGGGATTTTTCCACCGTGTCGGGGTTGATGTTTTCGCCGCTGTCGGCGATCACCATA
>JAZURB010000119.1:0-2367 GCA_045605945.1 Acutalibacteraceae bacterium | reverse complement strand
CGTTTGTTGCGCGTTGTGCTGGGTGTGGATCGTTCACCGCGCGCACTTTGCCGTTTAACGGCAGATATGCGGCATTCGATGGTGCTGATGACCGATCGCAGCGGTGTTAAACGCGCTGCGTTTCGGCTTTTGGAGCGCTTTAACAAGCACGGCGCATGGTATTCTTCACTCATTCGCACCGACGATGTGGCGTGGTACGATTTTATGAACGAAGCCCACGCCCCGTGGACAGATGGAGAACTTCAGCGTGCGGAGGATGTGTATGCATTATGTGATACGGCTGTAGCACTTGCTGCGGATCTTGTCTGTCGTTTCCGAGCGGGAGAGGATGGGCTCACACTTACCGAGGATATAGATTTTGCGGGACACCGCTTTGAGGATAAAGGAGAAGTTGTATGAAACGCATTGCCAGTTTTGAAATCAACCATGACACCCTGACGGAGGGAGTATATCTTTCGCGAGAAGACGGCGATGTGCGCACATGGGATATCCGCTTTGTGCGCCCGAACACGCCGCCGTTTTTGGAGATGCCTGCCGTGCATACGATCGAGCATCTGTTTGCGACATTTGTGCGCAACAGTCCCTTTTCGGAACACATCATTTATTTCGGACCCATGGGCTGTCGCACAGGGTTTTATTTTCTCACCCGCGATATGGATGACGCCGATGTGTTGGCTCTTGTCAAAGAGACGCTGCAATTTGTTGCCGATTTTGAAGGGGATATCCCCGGCGCGAGCGCTGTGGAATGCGGCAACTGGAAAGAGCACAATCTTGCCACCGCCAAAGCGTATGCGGCACGCATGTGTGAAGTTCTCGCACCGAAAACCGTTGCCGATATGCGCTATTGTGTTTGATGAACAAAGCGCGAATATCCTGTGAAAAATTCCGATAATCTCTTGTAATTTTTCGGAAGTTCCGTTATACTGATATATTAGAGAAATATGTTGTTCCGGTTGACCCGAACTCGAAAGGATATTCTGCATTATGCTTCAAAGTGTTGCATCGATTTTTTCAAGCGGCGAATATGTGGGACTGAAACTTTTCGCGCTTATCATGTCTTATGCCATGCTGGTGCTGGTGGCGCTGCCTGTGCATGAGTTTGCCCATGCGTTTGCGGCGTACAAGCTCGGCGACAATACCGCCAAATGGCAAGGGCGCTTGTCGCTCAACCCCTTTAAACATCTCGACTTGTTCGGCACAATTATGTTGGTGCTGTGCGGCATCGGTTATGCGAAACCCGTACCTGTCACCCCGTATTATTTCCGCAACCCGAAACGCGGCATGGCGATTTGCTCGCTTGCGGGACCTGCCTCCAATTTGATCATGGCGATTATTGGCTTGGTACTGTATCGCCTGGTGCTGTTTATTCCGCTGTCTTACAGCACACCTGCTGCTGTGATATTTGCGGTGTATATGTTTGAGTATTTGTTTATCAATTTTGCGGGCATCAATATCGGTCTTGCGGTGTTTAATCTGCTGCCGATCCCGCCGCTCGACGGATCGAATATTTTCGCGGCGATCCTGCCCGATAAATGGGTATACACTATGGAAAAATATCAGCGTTACACTTCGATGATCCTGTTTGTGTTGCTTATTGTCGGTGTGCTGGATGTGCCGCTCGCGTTCCTGCGTTGGGCGTTTGGCTTTGTGATTTGTACCGTGCTCGGTATGCCCAATATTTTTGAATCCCCTTTTTAAGTTTTAGAAACGGAGACCGCGTTCATGGATGCCATTTCGTATAAGCTGCCTGTATTTGAAGGGCCGCTTGATCTGCTTCTTCATTTGGTGCAGAAGAATAAACTGAATATTTATGACATTCCGATCGCGGAAGTCCTTGAACAGTACATGGACACCATTCGACAAATGCAAGAGGTGGACATGGAGGTTGCCACCGAATTTCTCGACATGGCGGCGCGTCTTGTGCAGATCAAGTCCACCATGCTGCTCCCGAAGCACGAGGAAGAATCCGAACAGCTGCGCCGTGAATTGACAGGCGAGCTCATCGAGTATCAGCTTTGCCAGCAGATTGCCGCCGAGCTCGGTCCGCGCCATATCGGCTTTGATTTGTATATCCGCGAGGAGGAAGAGCTTCCTCCCGATTATACTTATCGCCGTCAACACCCGCCGTATGTGCTGTGTGAGGCGTACATGCGCGCGGCAGGACGCGGTAAACGGCGTGTGCCGCCCTCGGCGCAAGCATTTCGCGGCATCGTGTCGCGCAAGATCGTGTCGGTTTCGTCCAAAATCGTCTATGTGCTGCAGCATTTGTATCGCTCTCCGAAAGTAGCGTATCATTCGCTGTTTCACGAGTCGAAAAACCGTTCCGAAATGGTTGCGACATTTTTGGCGCTGCTGGAACTGATCAAA
>JAZURB010000118.1:0-6589 GCA_045605945.1 Acutalibacteraceae bacterium | reverse complement strand
ACCGATTAAAAGAGGAGTATGCTTTATGAGGAAAAGGCAGATCAAACGTGCGTTGCGTCGTGGCTTTTCAAAGATAGCTCCTGCAAAATTGGAGCACGAAACAACTTTGTTGCAATATGGACAAACACACATTCCCGAAACCGAGCACACGGTTCGGTTATGGAAACCGCTGGTGATATCGTCGCTGTCAATCGCGGCAAGTGCAGCGGTGCTGGCAGGCGTATTGTTCGGCGGCGCGGCATGGTATCGCAAAGTTCCCGCATCATATGTAACGGTAATGCTGGATGTCAACCCGAGCATTGCGCTTTGCGTCGATGAATATAACCGCGTAACGGCGGTGCGTTCCACCAACGAGGATGGTGAACGATTGGTATGGGATGTGGATCTTACCCAAAGGACTGCCGAGAGTGCGGTCGAAGTGCTGCTCGGTTCGATGGTCGAAAACGGCTACATTCGCGAGGATGCAAATTCGCTGCTGATCAGTGTTGACAATGCCGACAAGGTGCAAGCGTCCGCAGTGAGAGATTCTTTGACGGCACAAGCGAAAACCGTATTGGACGCGGGGGAATTTGAAGGGGCGGTTATCGGTCAAGTTTTTGTGTCCGACGAGGAATTGCAGCAGCAAGCCGATGCCTATCATATCAGCGAAGGAAAAGCGATGCTGATTCGTCGCATTATGAAAAACGATCCTGTGAAAACATTTGACGAGCTTGCGGCTCTGTCGATTAATGAATTGTATTTGCTTTCCGCGAAAGCCGCTTCGAATGACGATGTGGTTCAAAGCGGTTCTGCCAGCGAAACAGCATACATCGGCAATGACGCCGCCGTGCAAGCCGCACTTGATGCGGCGGGTTTGATGCAGGATGCAGTCACCGCGCTGGAAAGTGAGCTGGATCACGAAGACGGGAAAATGGTGTACGAAATTGAGTGGTTGTATGACGGCTACGAATACGAATACGACGTCGATGCGGTTACGGGCGAGATCGTAAAGGAAAAGCAAAAAGCGGACGACGGCGACGATGATACGGATTGGGCACCCGATCCCACTGTGACGTATGCGTCTGTAGATACCGTTAAGGCAACCGTATTTTCGCATGCCGGTGTTGACGGGGCGGATGTCAGCGGTTACGATATTGAGTTTGATCGCAAAAACGGAAAAACGGTGTATGATATTGATTTCTCCTGTGGCGGCAGTGAGTATGAATATATCGTGGATGCAGTTACGGGCGAGATTCTTCGTTATGAAATCGAAGTCGACGACGAAGCTGACGACGACGATGATGACGACGATCATGTCGCTCAACCCCCGTCGACGAAGCCGTCTTCTGTTACCACGTCAACCACGAAAAATAACCGTGTAGAAAACGACGATGACGAAGATGACGATGATGACGAAGACGACGATGATGACGAAGACGACGATGATGACGACGACGACGATGATGACGAAGATGAAGACGACAATTGATTTTTGAAAGGGAATGGGTGAATTACAATGAAAAAGTGGATCGCAGGTGTGCTGGCGGTATTGATGATTGTGACGATGCTTCCGATGAGCACGCTGGCATTCGATTCTTATATGGTGCATAGTGGGAAAGAGGGGTGTCAGCTGACATCTTGGCGCATTGACAAAGCGAACAACGCTTGGTTGATGTGGGATGTGACATTTACCTCGCTGTGCGATGGCCGTGTGCTGGAAACTGCGAAAATACATCCGTATTTGATCGGTGCCTCGGTCGTGCCGACATTTGCGTATGAGGGTGACCGCGTGACTTTCAACGGACAAGATGTTATCTCGGGCGAGACGGCGATCGTGCTGAAAGCCGAAAACGAACTGGTGGTTTTCGGCGGTACTTCTCGTGCGGAATATCACGTGGCGGTGACCGAGGACAGCAACGGTTTACCTGTTGTGGCGATCGATACCAACGGCGCTGCCATTCCCGATAAGATCAATTATGTGAGCTCGACGATCTCGGTGCTTGGCGCGAACATTTACGGTGGTAAGGATATTCTCGCGGCAACGGCGGGTATCAAGTTGCGCGGCAACTCCACATCTCTGTATGATAAAAAGCCTTACCGCATCAAGTTTGACAAAAAACAAGATGTGTTTGGGCTCGGCAAAGCAAAAAGCTGGGTGCTGCTTGCGAACTATCTCGATCCCGCTGCGATGCGCAACGATATCGCTTACGCATTCGGTGCGCGTCTTAGCGCAATGACCGCAAAAACCAGCGGCTTTCAGGTATATGTCCCTCGCATGCGTCCGGTGGAGGTGTACCTTAACGGCACCTATCTCGGATTATATGACATGGGAGACCACATCCAAGTAGACGGTACGCGCATTGCCGTTGACGAAAGCGGTGAGGAGTTTGACGAGGTAACAGGCGAACAACTGTATCCCGAAGGCAATGTCGGCTACTATCTTGAAATTGAAGATTCTTCGCGCGTGCTTGAAGAATACGAAAAGGAAGGCGCAGCGTATTTTATTATCAAAAATTCGGGCGGTTATTCCAAAAATGAATTGTATGTGCAGGTGAAAACGCCGGAGGTTCCTTCCGATGAACAACTTGCGTATATTACGAACTATTTGCAAACCGTCAACGATCTTATTCGTGCGCAAGATGAACGTGTGTGGGAGTATATCGATATCGACGGATTTGTGGATTGGTATTTGATCAACGAGACGTTCAAAAACACCGACTCCAATTTCTTATCCAGTGTAAAAATGTTCAAGGATAAGGACGGCAAGTTGTATATGGGCCCCGCGTGGGACTTCGACCTCGGATCGGGTGCGGTGGCATACAGCAAAATCGATGATCCGACAGGCTGGCGTACGCGAGACACCGAGCGTGCGGATTGGTATGAAAATCTGTTCGAAATGAATACGTTTGTGACGGCGGTGGAGAAACGCTGGGCGGATCTGCATAAGGAAGGCATCCTTGATCAAATTTTCACAGATATGGATAATTTGAACGTGTATCTTGAAGGTGCCGCGAACGACAACTATGCCAAATGGCACGATAGTTATGTGCAAGCGGTCAACAACACAAGCTGGTTGACGGTGCCGTCTATTCAAACCTCTTCGGATAACTGGGAAACGCAGGTGCATTACTTGCGCAACTATATGCAAGGTCGTATTGCGTGGATGGATGAACAATTCGGTTATGCATCGGCATCCGGCAAAACGCTGTCCGGTTCCGTGGCGATTCTCGGCGCTCCCGAATATCGTCAAACTTTGCGAGCGGGTGTGTATGCGGTGGAACCGTACGGCGCATCGCTCAGCTATCAGTGGTATGCCGACGGCAAAGCCATCAGCGGTGCCACGAGCAGTACATATAAGCTCACCACCGCTAATATCGGCTCAACGATCACGGTGAAAGTAACAGGCAAGAGTGGTTACAGCGGTTCGCTGACAAGTGCGGGTGTTACGGTCGAGTATTCGCGTAAAACCACAGCCACCTCGCAGGTGCCGCCGCTTGTTTCCAAAACACACGATACGATCGTAGTGTCCGAGCGTGAAAATTACGATATCAGCATCGATGGTGGTGTAACTTGGCAAACCACCGGCACTTTTACCGATCTTGAGCCCAACACGCTGTATCGCGTGACATATCGCCACACAACGGGTGTCGATAATTATCAGGCGGGATTGTGGGGTGCACCGCTGTATGTGATCACCGATCCTGCGGAAAACCCGAATCCCGATGAGCCGACCATTCCCGAACCGCCTTCGGAAGTTATGATCGGTGATGTGGATAACGACGGCACGCTGACAACAGCGGATGCACGCACCGTGTTGCAGTTTACATTGGATATTGTTGCTCTTGAGGGGGACGCATTGGTCGCGGCCGATTACGACGGTAACGGCACGATCGACACGGCAGACGCGCGCGATATCCTTCGTGAAACATTGGCTTAACTATCACCCGACGGCACATTGTATGTGAATATGCCGTCGGGTGATGCATTTTATTGTGACTTGATTATTGTTTGTGTAGATGTTATAATTTAGCTGTAAGTATATCCCCGAAGAAACGGAGGAATTGTTATGAAAAAATGGATAAGCGGCGTGCTTGCTGTGTTAATGCTGATCACCATGCTGCCGATGAGTACATTGGCGTTCGACCAATACGTGGTGTACAGCGGTCAAGCAGGTTGCCAACTGACCTCGTGGAGCATTCCGAAGGCGGACAATCCGTGGCTGATGAACAACATCACATTTGAAACGCAGTGCGACGGTCGCGTGTGGGTGACTGCCGATGCGCATCCGTATTTGGTGGGAGCAATGGTTGTGCCGTCCTTCACGTATGAAGGCGACCGCCTTACCTTTAACGGACAAACAATAGCACAGGGCGACAGTGTGGCGTTGCAGGCAGAAAACGAGCTGGTCGTTTACGGCGGCAGCAACCGCGCGGAATATCAAATCTCCGTTACCGAAGAGAGCAACGGCCTGCCCGTGGTGCTGATCGATACGAACGGCAAGTCGATCCCCGACAAAGTCAACTATGTCGATGCCAAGATCTCGGTTTTGGGCGCGGAGATCTACGGCGGCAACGATATCCTCGCCGCCGTCGCGGGCATCAAGCTGCGCGGCAACTCCACCGCGGGCTACGATAAAAAGCCGTATCGCATCAAATTTGACAAAAAGCAGGATGTGTTTGGACTCGGCAAAGCCAAAAGCTGGGTGCTGCTGGCGAACTATCTCGATCCCGCCGCAATGCGCAACGATATTGCGTATGCCTTCGGCTCGCGCCTGAGCACGTTGACCGAGGAAAAGACGGGCTTTTCCATGTATGTGCCGCGTGTGCGCCCTGTGGAGGTGTATTTGAACGGACAATATCGCGGACTTTACGATATGGGTGACCATGTCCAAGTAGACGGCACCCGTATCGACATTGACGACAGCGGCGACGAGTTTGACGATAACGATGTGCAGGTGCATCCCGAAGCCAACGTCGGTTATTATCTCGAGATCGAGGACTCCTCTCGCGTGCTGGAAGAATACGAAAAAGAGGGCGCGGCGTATTTCACGATCAACAACACCGGCGGATCGTCGCTTGATACGCTGTATGTGCAGGTGAAAACACCCGAGGTGCCGTCAGCGGCACAGCTGAACTATATTAAACAGTATGTGCAGACCGTCAACGATCTCATCAACGCGCGGGATGCACGCGTGTGGGATTATATCGAAATGGATGGCTTCATCGATTGGTATCTCGTCAACGAGGTGTTTAAAAACACCGACTCGGGCTTCCTGTCGAGTGTTAAGCTGTTTAAGGATAAGGACGGCAAGCTGTCCATGGGCCCCGTGTGGGATTTCGACCTCGGCTCGGGCGCGGTGGCTTACAGCGATATCGATGAACCGAACGGCTGGCGTACGCGCGTGGATGATCGCTGCGCATGGTATAAGAATTTGTTTAAAATGAGTGATTTCTCGAATGCGGTGAACGCGCGCTGGGCGGATCTGCATAACGAGGGTATCATCGACGGCATCTTCGCGGATATTGACGCGTTGGAGAGCTATCTTGAAAAAGCCGCCAACCGCAACTACGATTATTGGCACGAAAGCTATGTTAGTGCCGTGAATAACACCTCCTGGCTGTATGTCCCCGATATTCAGATGAACTCGACCAACTGGGAGACCCAGGTGGATTATCTGCGCACCTACATGAAAGGACGCATCGCGTGGATCGATGAGCAGTTCGGCTATGCGCCTGTATCGGGCGCGGCGATTTCGGGCGAAGCGGTCATTATCGGCGCCCCCGAATATCGCGAAACGCTGTATGCGCTTCCGCTCGCGGTCGAGCCTTACGGCGCGTCGCTGAAATATCAATGGTATGCTGACGGTGCGGCGATCTCGGGTGCAACAAACAGCACCTTTACACCGGCAAAGGAGTATATCGGCAAATCGATCCATGTCGTGGTTACAGGGCGCAGCGGTTACAGCGGCTCGCTGACCAGTGAGCCGATCGTGCTGGAATATACCCGTAAGACTTCGGCAACCTCGCAGATCCCGCCGCTTGTTTCCAAAACGCACGACACGGTGGTCGTGCTTGAGCGCACGGGTTACGATATCAGCATCGACGGCGGCATCACTTGGCAAAAATCGGGCACCTTTACGGGGCTTGAACCCAACACGCTTTACCGCGTGGTGTACCGTCATGAGAATAACATCGACTATTGCAAACCCGGTCAACCGGGTAAGCCGCTGTATGTCATCACCGATGTCGATCCGAACGAGATTCTTGTGGGCGACGCAACACTCGACGGCATGGTGAATATGCGCGATGCGCTGCTTGCATACCAAGCGGCAAGCCGTCGTTTGGAGCTCAGCGGTGATGCGTTGGTGAATGCGGATATAGACGGAAACGGCACCATCAGTATGCGTGATGCGCTGGCGGTTTACCATCTCGCTTCGAAAATATAATCAAAACGGGGATATCCTGCGGGATATCCTCGTTTTTTCATCGTCGCGCCTTGATTATCGCGCGGTATGGTGGTATAATGAGACAAAAACGAACAAGAGGTGGGATTATGAAAATCAGCGAACTGCTCAAGCAAAACACGCTGTCCCTGTCCTTTGAGGTGTTTC
>JAZURB010000117.1:0-22119 GCA_045605945.1 Acutalibacteraceae bacterium | reverse complement strand
TTTGATTTGATTTTACAACGACGCACGGAGCAGGTCGCGTGCATCTGCGGTGGTGATTTCGCCGTCTGCGTTGAAGTCGGCAATTGTCGATTGCCATGTAGTGAGAGTGACAAGCTTGATAGTGTATGCGAGCGCAGTGCGCGCATCGGCAGTGGTAAGATCGCCGTCACCGTCAACATCACCGGTCAAAAGCACCGTGTGCGTAGAAATAACGGTTCCGTTTGCTGTTAAGGTGATGACCGCACCGGTGCCCACAATATCGTTGTTGTTCAACTTGGTGCCTTCTGCATCACTCACGACAATCTCGCCGTCGGTTGCGTCGAAGTTTGCGATGAACGATGCCAGCGTTGTGCCGTATGTATCGAAACGCACGGTGTCGGTTTCGACGGTATAAACGCTTGATGTCAAAGCGGCCGTGGGAGTGCCTTCGTGCGAGTCTTGCACGTAAATGTCGTTGGTGAAGTATTTGGCGTTGAAAGATTTTGCTGCTTGTAATGCACAAAGCGTCAAATTGCCTTTGCCGCACAGCGTGATCGTTACGCTGTCAATAGACACGTTACCGTCTGCAGGTAAACCGCCGTTATAGTAGAAATAACCGCTGAGGTTGAGATCGGTTTGGTGATTGCCTGCAGGCAGTGCTTCGGGAGCGGTTTCATAACCGAACACATCATAGAATTCGTTGCGGAATTCAAACGAAGAGTTTGTGTCGTTGTTGGAAACGGTCATGTTGATGTTAAAGGGGACTTCGGTTTGGATATCCATCAACATGTGCGCAAAGTCAGTGACTTTGAAGTAAGCGTTCGGCTTAAAGGTGATGCTGTAACCGGCATCCGTATCGGCGGTGGCGGTAAGTGTACCGCCGTCATAGGTGTACGAACCCGCTGCGCCGCTTTGCGTAACATCGGCGGTATCGTTGATGTTAAGCAGGTTGATTTGGGGAGCCTCGGTCTCAAAGTGGGGAGACAGCTTCATATCGTACAGCTTGACATAGCTGTCGACGGCGCCGATAACATAGTAACGCACACGGGTGTATTTGAGGTTGCCCGAAGCGGGGATGTGTCCGTGACGACGCGCGTAATCGCCGATGTCGGCAAAGATTTCTTCATAGCCGGGCTCAAAATCTTCTGCACCGCGTCCGACAAGTTCGGATAAGGTGACAGCAAACTCGGCGCCGTCATCTGCCATGTAGGTGATTTGAGCATTGAATTTTGCCGTGCCGTCCTTTCGAACATAAATATAGGTATCGTTCGTGCTGTCAAAGCTGTTGGCATATTCCATATATGCCGACGGCCACGCCCAACTTTGGTTAACACCCGAATACATGGTGACCGAACCGTCGCTGTTATAATACGGCCACAGCTTCTCACCGCTGCCTTGATAGTCTTCCACGACCAGAGAGCCGTCTTTGGGCATCAAATCGGTGTTTGCGCCCCAATATGCCTCGTTCCATTTTGCGTACAGCGTAAAACCGTAAGCGACGGGAGAGGAGAAGTTGTAAGGATCTGTCAATTCGGGGTTGCAATACCAACCGCCGAAATCAAAACCCCAACGAGTCGGAGCAGTGGGCTCAGACAAGCAGTTGCCTTGCTTAACACGGGCAGCGGGAACAGCGGTACCGCCGTTAGTTTCAAAGGTGATGCGATGACCGCTGTTGTCTTGGTAAGCGGGTACACCGTAGCCGAGCAAACGGGCATAGGAAAGAGAGTATGACTTGGCAAAAACGCCGCCGCCTTCATTATGTTCACCTGCTTGTCCCGAGGTGTTGCCTTCAATCGTATACACGGTGGAACCGTCACAAGCGCGGACAATACCGATGTGAGACGAGGTAGAGCTGCCTGCAGGGGCAAAATAAATAATATCGCCTGCCTTGGGAATATAGGAGCCGCCGCGGCTTTTTGCGGCATAAAAACGACCTTGGTTTTTAAACCAATTAACACCGTAAGGGCAGTAAGCGTGATACTTAACAATGCTCGACGGCACACCGGCTTGATTGGCGCACCACGAAACAAATGCTGCGCACCATGCTGCCGACTTTACGCCGATGTTATCTACATTTTGGTCATACCACAGACCGTACTTTTGTACATTGTTGGATCCCGCAGTGGTGCCGGCGTAGGAGCCTTCCAGATAACCGACTTGTGTTTGTGCAACGGCAACGATATCTTGTACCATATTGCCGGTGTTCACATGTGTGTTTTCGTATGCGGCAAAAACCGATGTTGTCATCGCGGGGATGCAGGTGAGAAGCATCACGAGCGAAGCGGCGATTGCAATTATACGAAGCAAAGAATGTTTCATAGTGTTCCTCCGAAATTAAGTTTATCTACCGCATAGAATTATACATAATTTTATATATCGTTTCAATTCGCATTTAAACAAAACTTAAATCATCGCTTTTATATATTATTTACAGTATACGAATCAGCAAGAGTGAATTTTCCGTGAAATACCATGTCTAATCTTTGGCGAGCGAGGGGATAATATCTGTAAATTATGAAATGCGAGGTGCATACTCGTGAAGGATAAAACCATTCTCGGCACATTTGAGGATAAAGTAACCATGGTGCGGTCGACTCTGCGGGTAGACGAAAGCTTTGATTTGCTGGAGCGTCAAATCGTTATCGGCGGTCGCCGCGCACACTTGTTTTTTGTGGATGCATTTACAAAAGACGAAGTGATGGAGAAAATATTTGAGTTTATGATGCGAATATCTCCCGATCAGCTTAAAGGCATCCACAGCGCCGAAGGGTTTGCGTCCGTTGTGTTGCCGTATGTAGAGATCGATCGCGAACATGAGCTTTATACGGTTGTTACAGCGGTATTGTCGGGAACAACCGCCATGATCGTTGACGGTTATGACGAAGTGTTTATGATCGATGCACGCACCTATCCCGTGCGCAGTATCGATGAGCCGCAGGATGATCGCGTGCTGCGCGGATCACATGACGGTTTCGTTGAGACAATGGTGTTTAACGCAGCACTAATTCGGCGTCGCGTGCGCGATCCGCGTCTGACTTTCGAGCCGTTTAAAGTCGGCTCAAAATCGCAAACCGATGTTGTGCTTTGCTATATGGACGGCGTTTGCAATGCCAAGCATTTGAAACTGTTGCGAGATAAGTTGCGTCGCATTACGATTCCGTCTCTGTCGATGGGGCAGGAGAGCTTGCTGGAATGTCTTTGTCGTCGTCAACGGTATAATCCGTTCCCAAAGGTGCGCTATACCGAGCGACCTGATTGCGCCGCCGCGGGAGTGCTCGAGGGTAACATTCTCGTTCTCGTGGATAACTCGCCGTCGGTTATGGTGCTTCCGACAGGTATTCTCAGCTTTATGCAAGACACGAACGATTATTATTTCCCGCCGCTCATCGGCTCTTATTTGCGCGTAATCCGCACAGTGGTGATGATTTTATCACTCTTTTTAACGCCGTTTTGGTTTTTGCTTATGCAAAACCAATGGGATGCACCGCCGGCATTGCAATTTTTGGAAGTAGCCGAGCCGAACAGTGTACCGATTATTGTACAGTTGCTTATCATTGAGCTGACGATTGATGTTGTGAAACTGGCATCGCTTAATACGCCTAACGTGCTAAATAATGCCTTCAGTGTTGTCGGTGCGTTGATTTTGGGTGATTTTGCAGTTAAAGCCAATTTGTTCGTCCCTGAGGTACTGCTGTATATGGCATTTGTCGCGATATCGACATTCACGCAATCGAGTTACGAAATGGGGTATGCGTTTAAGCTGTTTCGTATGCTGTTTTTGATTTTAACCGCATTATTCAATGTAGCAGGATTTATTGCGGGGGTTATTATTTTGTTGGTGATGGTTGCCACAACGCAAACGCCGCTGGGGTATACCTATCTGTATCCGTTGGTGCCTTTTGATAAAGAAGCGCTCAAACGCCTGCTGATGCGTCGTTCCATCAGCCGTCATAATGCGTAATAAACCGAGTTGCAAAGATGTAAAAAAATATTGTAAAAAGGGTCTTGCTTTTTTTGCAGGAGTGTGGTATAATTCCGCTGTTCATGTTTAGATAGTTTGAAAGAGGTGACACTCATGAAAGAAAATATCCATCCCAACTACAAGCAGACCACGATTACCTGCGCTTGTGGCGAAGTGATCGAGACGGGTTCTACCAAGGAGAACATCCGCGTGGAAATTTGCTCCAAATGCCATCCGTTCTTCACCGGTAAGCAAAAGCTGGTTGACACCGGCGGCCGCGTTGATCGCTTTAAGAAGCGTTTTGGCATGCAAGACAAATAAGCAACCGTCTTGTTCAGTCGACTGTTTACGGTCGGAAAGGTCAGGCAATGAAAAGGGCAGTGCTGTAAAAGCGCTGCCCTTATTGTCATTTATTTGACTCGGAGGTGATTGCTTGTGATTGAAGAAGCTTATCGTACGCTTCATGCGTCCGCGGAAGATGAATTTACCGAAAAGCGTTCGCGGTTTATCGGCTATGCGCAGCCTGTGCAAACCGAAGAAGAAGCGCTTAACTTTATTGCAAAAATCAAAAAACAACATTGGGATGCCAAACATAATGTTTATGCGTATGTACTGCGTGACGGTCAAATCCGCCGCTATTCCGATGACGGCGAACCGCAAGGCACGGCGGGCATTCCGGTTTTGGATGTTCTTGTCAAGGGTGGTATTACCGATGCGGTCATTGTGGTTACGCGCTATTTCGGCGGTATTTTGCTCGGTGGCGGCGGTCTTGTGCGGGCTTACGGTCATGCCGCATCCATTGCTGTTAAAGCCGCGCAAGTGGAAGAGCGCGTTCTTTGCGCCGATTTATCGGTTACTTGTGATTATGGGCAATACGGCCGCGTGCAGCCGCTGATTGCTGCGCACGGCGGTATTATCGAAGATACCGTATATGAGGACGAGGTTACTGTGCGGTTTTATATGCGCAAACCGCTGATCGGTGCGCTCGAAAAGGAACTTGCGGATGCAACGGCAGGCAGTGTTTGTCTTATCCCTTGCGGCGAGTTGTTTCGTGCGTTTTTGGAAAAATAAATTTTTTGACAAAAAAGAAGGATTTTTCTTGTTTTCGCGGTATATATATATTGAAATCGTGCCGAAGGAGTGATGTGCTGTGACAATTCGTGAACGTTATGAGCAGGATGAACGCCGCTTTTTATCGCCGTTTGCCACTTGTGTTGCCGATTCGCGCGGTAGAGAAATTGCGGAAGAGAGCAGCGATTATCGCACGGCATTTCAGCGCGATCGCGACCGCGTCCTGCATTCCAAAGCATTCCGTCGCTTGAAGCATAAAACACAGGTGTTTTTGTCGCCTGCAGGTGATCATTATCGCACCCGCTTAACACACACTCTTGAGGTTTCTCAGATTGCCAGAACCGTTGCCAGAGCGTTGCGCCTGAATGAGGATTTAACCGAAGCGATTGCACTGGCGCATGATTTGGGGCATACGCCGTTCGGTCACGCCGGAGAACGCGCGCTGAACAGCGTGTTTGAGGGCGGTTTCCACCATTATGAGCAGAGCGTGCGTGTGGTGGAGCGCCTTGAAAAAGACGGGCAGGGGCTCAACCTTACTTGGGAGGTGCGCGACGGCATTTTGCACCATACGAAAGGTGAAGAGGCAGCGACTCCCGAAGGCCGCATCGTGCGTTATGTGGACCAGATCGCGTATATTCATCACGATATGGATGATGCGGTGCGTGCAGGTATTCTTTCGGAATCGGATGTGCCGCTTGCTGTTCGCCAAGCGCTCGGCGAAACGCGCGGCGAACGTTTGGATACGCTTATCGGCTCATTGATCGACAACGGTGCCGAAAAAATCGGAATGCCCGCCGATGTGAAAGCACATTTTGATACGCTGCATAAATTTATGTATGATGCGCTGTATTATAACCCGATTGCAAAAGGTGAAGAGGGCAAGGTGGAAGAATTGGTTCGCCGCCTTTACGAATATTTCAGTACCCATCCCGATGAGCTTCCCGATGAATTCGGCAAAGTATATCAAACGGAAGGCGCTCCTCGCGCTGCGTGCGACTATGTGTCGGGCATGAGCGATAACTACGCGTTACAGGTATATCATGAATTGTTTATTCCTCGCGGTTGGTTAACGCCTGCTGAATAATGGATTTTATATTGCATACAGAAAGAAGAGAAGTTTATGTTACCCGATTCTTTTATTGAAGAGTTAACCCGAAGAAACAATATCGAAGATCTCGTATTGTCCTATGTGAGCTTGCGCACTCGCGGTAAAACGCGTGTCGGACTTTGTCCGTTCCATGGCGAAAAAACGCCGTCGTTTACCGTGTATCCCGAAAACAATTCGTTTTATTGCTTCGGCTGCGGTGCGGGCGGTGATGTGATCACGTTCGTGAAAAAGATTGAGCATCTGGATTATATGGATGCCGTTCGATATTTGGCAGAGCGCGCAGGCATGGAAATGCCGCGCACCGAAGCGGACGACGGTGCTTCCAAATTACGCAGACGCGTTTTGGAAGCTAACCGTGAAGCGGCGCGATTTTTTCACGAAAAGCTGTATTCGCCCGAAGGCGCTCAGGCGCTCGCGTATTATCGGTCGCGCGGCTATTCCGAACGAACGATCAAACGCTTCGGTCTCGGCTATGCGCCGGACGGCTTTCATGCGCTTTGCGATCATTTGCGAAAAAAAGGGTTTCATGACGAAGAGCTGCTACTGGCGTGGCTTGCGCGACGCAGCCAAAAAGGTTATGTCTACGATAGTTTTCGCAATCGTGTTATGATTCCGATTATTGATGTACGCGGCAATGTGATCGCGTTCGGCGGTCGTGTTCTGGATGATTCGAAACCCAAATATGTGAATACGGGCGATACACCTGTATTTAAGAAAACCAACAATCTGTTTGCGTTAAACATTGCCAAGGAAACAGGCAGGCGCCTTATTCTTTGCGAAGGCTATATGGATGTTATTGCGCTTCATCAAGCGGGTTTTACCAATGCCGTTGCCGCACTTGGCACATCGTTTACCGCCGATCACGCCAATTTGATTGCGCGTTATGCGGATGAAGCGGTGTTGATTTTCGACTCCGACGAAGCGGGGCAGAAAGGCGCAGCGCGCGCTATGTCATTGCTGCGTAATACCGGCGTTCATATTCGCGTGGTGCGCATTCCCGATGGCAAGGATCCGGATGAGTTTTTGAGAAATCACGATCCGGAAGCGTTTAAGTTGCTCATCGATCGTTCGGCGAACGATGTGGAATATCGGCTGTCAACGCTGCGACAAGGCTTCATTCTCGACAGCGATGACGGAAAGGTTGCTTACTTGCAAGAGGCGATAAAACTTATTGCACGATTACCGAGTTCTGTGGAACGAGATGTGTATGCATCGCGGCTTTCCAAAGAACTTTCCGTTTCGAAATCGGCAATTTTGGAGCAGATCAATGCTGCTACGAAAAAGCGTGACCAACGCCGCGAAAAGCAACAACTGACAACGGCTGTTAAGCAACGCGAATCGCTCGTTGCAAAGGTAAATCCCGATGCGCTTAAGAATGTGCGGTCTGCTGCAGCGGAAGAAGCGCTGATCGGGGCATTGCTGTTGCATCCCGATCGATTGGCATATGTTGCCGATGCGCTCCCTGTCGAGGATATGGTTAACGCTTTCACAAGACGTGTGTATGAGCACCTTGTCGGGCGCTATCGTGCCGGATTGGTTATTGATCTTCCGCTCCTTTCGAGCGTGTTTAACGAAGAGGAAATGGCATACATAACCTATTTGTGTCAAGCGGCGCAGACACGTGCCGAGGCGAAAGAGGATATGTTGACATATATGGATGTGATTCGTTCGGAAAAATCGCTTGCATCCATGCGATCGACGGAAGATATGTCGGACGAGGATATGCGTGCGATGATCGAAAAACTCAAGGAAATGAAACAATAAATCGTTTTACGGCGATTTATTCAGAAAGGAAGTCTTTTATTATGGCGAACTCTAACAACAACATGGAAACCACCGTGCAGGATGCGCTGCGCGAAGTGCTTGCCGGCAGCAGTGAAATCGAAGATGTTGAGCTTCTTCCGATCAAAAAGGATAAAAAGATGCAGATTCGTGATCTCGTGGAAATGGGCCGTGCAAAGGGCAAACTGACCACGCAGGAGATTATGGACGCGATGGAAGCGGACTTTGATCCCGATCAAGTGGACAAGCTTTATGAAACCCTTGAGTCCAACAATATTGAGATTATCGACGATCTGCAGGTATCGCTCGGCGATATTGATCTGTCCACCGTTCCCGGCGAAGCTTCGGGCGCGCCTTCCGACTCGTCCGAAGCTATCGCGATCGATGATCCCGTGAAAGTGTACCTGAAGGAAATCGGTCGTGTTCCGCTGCTGTCTTCCGAGGAAGAAATCGAACTTGCCATTCGTATCAGCAATAACGACGAGCAAGCGAAGAAACGCTTGTCGGAGGCAAACCTTCGCCTGGTTGTCAGTATTGCTAAGCGTTATGTCGGTCGCGGCATGCAGTTCCTTGATCTGATTCAAGAAGGCAATCTCGGTCTGATTAAAGCGGTTGAAAAGTTCGATTATACCAAAGGCTTCAAATTCTCCACCTATGCTACATGGTGGATTCGTCAAGCAATCACCCGTGCAATCGCTGACCAAGCGCGTACCATTCGTATTCCCGTTCATATGGTCGAAACCATCAATAAGGTGAAGAAGATCAGCAGTCAACTGCTGCATAAGAACGGTCATGAGCCGACGGCGGAAGATATCGCCGAAGAGCTCGATATGCCTGTCGAAAAGGTGCGCGAAATCATGCGCGTTGCGCAGGAACCCGTATCGCTTGAAACGCCGATCGGCGAAGAGGAAGACAGCCATCTCGGTGACTTTATCCCCGATGATGAGGCACCCGCGCCCGCCGATGCGGCATCGCACACCCTGCTTAAAGAGCAGCTTGCTGAGGTTCTCTCGACCTTGACACCGCGTGAAGCAAAGGTGCTCAGCTTGCGTTTCGGTCTGGAAGACGGTCATCCCCGTACGCTCGAAGAAGTCGGTAAAGAATTCGATGTTACTCGCGAGCGTATCCGTCAGATCGAGGCAAAGGCGCTGCGTAAGTTGCGTCATCCCAGCCGCAGCAAGAAGCTCAAAGATTTCTTGGATTGATCGGGAGGCAGGGTATGCACATCAATTTGGAATCGGATTATGCGGTGCGTATCGTGCGCGTTATGGCACAAAAAGGAGAGCGTGTGGATGCACAAACGCTCTCGGATACCGCTTGCGTTTCGTTGCGTATCACGCTGAAAATCATGCGCAAATTGGTTGCGTCCGGCCTGGTGTGCTCCTTTAAGGGAGCACACGGCGGTTATGTGCTCTCGCGTATGCCACAGGAGATTACATTGCGTCATGTGATCGAGGCGATCGAAGGGCCTTATCGCTTCAGCCGTTGCCTGGATGCCGAATACGAGTGCTCCTGCAAAGATGCGATCGCTTGCCCGTTTCATTCGGTGTTTGACGATGTTACGGCAACCGTGATCCGAAAGTTGGATGAGATTACATTTGATCGTTTAATATAAGAAAAAAGCCTGTATTCGTAATGAATACAGGCTTTTTCTGTGCGGGTTAAATGTTGTCGAGTGCTTGCTTGATATCGTCAATGATATCCTGTGCGTTTTCGATACCCACCGAAAAACGGATAAGGTCGGGAGTGACGCCGCATTCAACCAATTGCTGGTCGTTGAGCTGACGGTGTGTGGTCGATGCGGGATGCAACACACAGGTGCGCAGATCCGCGACATGAGTTGCGATTGCAGCAAGCTTGAGATTATCCATAAAACGAATTGCTGCTTCACGACCGCCGTTTACACCGAAAGAGATAACACCGCAAGTGCCGTTCGGCATATACTTTTTGGCGAGTGCGTAATCCTTGGAGGATTCGAGTTCGGGGAAGGATACCCACGAAATACGATCATCGGAAAGCAGATAATCGACAACGGCACGCGCATTTTGCACATGACGCTCCATACGCAGATGCAGCGTATCGATACCTTGACTGAGCAGGAAGGCGTTCGTCGGGCTCGGGGTCGAGCCGATATCGCGCATAATATGGGTACGGCATTTGGCAATATATGCCGCTTTGCCGAAGTGGTCGGTGTAAATTACACCGTGATAGGTCTCGTCAGGGGTAGTCAGTTCGGGATATTTGCCCGCAGCTGCCCAATCAAAATTACCGCTGTCCACGATAACACCGCCGAGCGCCGTTGCGTGACCGTCGAGATATTTCGAGGTAGAGTGGATGACGATGTCCGCGCCGAACTCGAAGGGGCGGCAATGAATGGGCGTGGGGAAGGTGTTGTCAACGATCAGCGGCACTTGGTGTTTGTGTGCCACTGCAGCGTATTTTTCAATATCCAACACGCGAAGAGCAGGGTTGGAAAGTGTCTCGCCGAAAACAAGGCGCGTGTTCGGGCGAAATGCGGCTTCCAGTTCTTCCGTGGTCGCATCCGGCTCCACAAAAGTAACATCAATACCAAGCTCGCGAAGCGTTTTGTTGAATAAATTAAAGGTGCCGCCGTAGATCGCGCTTGCGCTGATCACATGATCGCCGCTGTGCGCAATGTTGATGACCGAAATGAGCGAAGCTGCTTGACCTGCCGAAGTCATCATCGCACCCACGCCGCCTTCCAATGCAGCAATCTTCGCCTCAACCGCATCGGTTGTCGGGTTGCTCAAACGGGTGTAAAACGATCCCGAGGTTTTCAGGTCGAACAAATCGCCCATAGCTTGTGCATTTTCATATAAAAATGTGGTGCTCTGATAAACAGGCAACACGCGAGCTTCGCCGTTTTTCGGACGATAGCCTGCTTGAATACATTTGGTTTCAATTCTCCAATCCATTGTCCATTACCTCCTTGGATTTTTTATTATAGTAAAACTTTTTTGCCTCTTTGTCAACGAAAATCCGTTAATTGGATAAATTATCATAAATTTAAATATATATAAATTGACGGAATCTTATAAATATGATAAAATTATGCACGATTATTATAAAACAGCATTGACAATCATTCACTTGCGTGTTACTATAGTAGCGTGCTAACGAACTAAAGCGTTATAAAGAGGGTACACTATGAAAAACAATCGTTGTTCTACTCCGCTCGGCACGAAAGATCTTCTGTTGGAAGAGGCGTTTGTGCGGCGTTATATTGAGAAAAAACTTGCGGGCTTGTTTGCGCGTCGCGGCTTTTCCGAGGTCATGACTCCCGGTATGGAATATCTGGATGTGTTCGTGGGCGAAACGCCTGCTGTTCCTGTGGAAAATATGTATAAGATGACCGACACGAAAGGTCGTTTGCTGGTCATGCGTCCCGATTCGACCTTACCGATCGCGCGTCTTGCTGCTACGCGCTTGCAGCATTCGGCAATGCCGCTGCGGTTGTATTATGCGCAGGATGTATATCATATGAACACCGGACTTACCGGCCGCGCTGATCAAGAATTTCAAGCGGGTGTTGAGCTGATCGGTGCAGCGGGAAAACGCGCGGATTTGGAAATTATCACGCTTGCTGCCGAATCTCTTCGCGCTGTTGTCGGTGATGATTTTCGGATCGAAATCGGTCATGTCGGATTTTTTGAGGCACTTGCCGAGGAACTGCATACGGATGCTGCTACGGTTGAAGAACTTCGTAATTTGATTGAAGGTAAGAACTATGCAGCTCTTTCCGAATTGCTGGATACACTGCCTACGGGCGAAGCGGTAACATCGCTCAAGCGTTTGCCGCATATGTTCGGCGGCAAACAAGTGCTTGTACAAGCGAAAACGCTGTGCCGCAGTGAGCGCAGTCTTGAAGCGCTTTCTTATTTGGCGTCCCTTTATGAAGCGCTTTGTGCAATGGGTCTTGAAGATCATGTGATTTTTGATCTCGGTATGCTTCACTCCAATGAGTATTATACAGGGCTCATTTTCCGTGGTTATATTGAAGGCGTAGGCGAGATCGCGCTGTCGGGCGGCCGCTACGACGCGCTGCTGCAACAATTCGGCTCGCCGAATGCCGCGACGGGCTTTGCACTTGCGGTGGATGTGCTGATGCGTGCGTTGCGCTTGCGCGGTAATGTGCCTGCAATGCGCCCTGTGATGTGCTTGGTGCATGCGCTTGACGGCTATGAAACGAAAGCGCTGTCCTTCGCAGCAGAACTTTCGAATACAGATACCGCTTGTGAGTACAGTACCTTTGAGTCTGTTGAAAATGCGCGTGAATATGCGGCTCGAAAGGGCATTTCCGAGCTGTGTATAGTCGGTGATGAAATTACCAAAGAAACCATTGATTAATTGTGTTAGCGAGGAATCGTTATGAAACCGCTTAGAATTGCATTAACAAAAGGTCGTCTGGAAAAAGATACGGTGGCGTTATTTGAACGCATGGGTCTGGATACCACGGCGATCCATAATAAAGGGCGTCGCTTGATTTTGCCGATCGGCGATGAGATTGAGGTTGTTTTGGCGAAAGCCGCCGATGTTATCACCTATGTTGAAAACGGTGTTTGCGATCTCGGTGTTGTCGGCAAGGATACGATCGCAGAAAGCGGCGGTCGATTTTATGAAGTATTCGATCTTGGCTTCGGTCGCTGTCGTTTTGCAGTGGCCGCGCCGAAAGAAAATGATATTTTCGGCGGGCATCGCGAGATCACGGTTGCATCTAAATATCCCACTGTGGCGCGTCGTTTCTTCGAGCGTCGCGGCATGGATGTGCGCATTATCAAGATTGAAGGCTCTGTGGAGCTTGCTCCCTTGATCGGCTTGTCCGACTGCATCGTGGATATTGTAGAGACGGGCGCGACACTCAAAGAAAACGGTCTGGATATCGTGACCGATGTGATGCCGATTTCCGCGCGTGTAATTGTTAATATGGCGTCGATGAAGCTTCGCCAAGAGGATATCAATTCGCTTGTTTCCCGCATGGAAGCCGCGTTATAAGCTTAGAAAATGAAAAGAGGCTACGATTATGTTGTTAACAACTGTAAAAGCTGACGGCAAAACCGAATATGAGTTGCTCGCCCAGCTGGAAGCGCGCAGCGGTGAGGTGGACAAGCGTGTTACCGCGGCGGTAACGGAGATTTTGGCTGCCGTAAAAGAGCGCGGCGATGAGGCGGTGCGCGAATATACCGCGAAATTTGACGGCGTAGATTTGCCCGTTCGCGCGATTAAACGCGAAGAACTCGGCGAACTCGCCAAAGCGTGCGATCCGAAAATTTTTGCGGCGCTGGAGCGTGCAGCGGAAAATATTCGCGATTTTCATGCGCGTCAGCTGCAACAGAGCTGGATGACGACGAAGGAAGACGGCACGGTTCTCGGTCAGCGTATTCGCGGTCTTGAGCGCGTCGGCATTTATGTGCCGGGCGGTACGGCGGCGTATCCCAGTTCGGTGCTGATGAATGCAATTCCTGCGCGTATCGCGGGCGTCAAAGAAATTGTCATGGTGACCCCGCCTCCCAAAACGGGCGATTTTAACCCCGATGTGATGGCGGCAGCATATATCGCAGGTGTGGATCGTGTGTTTCTGTGCGGCGGTGCGCAAGGCGTTGCGGCGCTTGCTTACGGCACAGAGACGGTTCCGAAGGTGGATAAAATTGTCGGCCCCGGCAACATCTTTGTTGCTACCGCTAAGCGTTTAACTTACGGTGCGGTGGATATCGATATGATTGCTGGTCCGAGTGAGATTTTAATTCTTGCGGATGAAACTGCGAATCCGAAATATCTCGCGGCGGATCTTATGTCGCAGGCGGAGCACGATAAGCTCGCTTCGTCGATTTTGATTACGACCTCTGAGAAAATCGCGCTGGAAACCGCTGCGGAGCTTGAAAAGCAAATGCCGACGTTGTCGCGCGCGGAAATCATTGAAACTTCTCTCAAGGATTACGGCGCAGCGATTGTTTGCCGCAGTATGGATGAAGCGGTAGAGTTTGCCAATCGTCTTGCGCCCGAGCATTTGGAGGTTATGTGCGAAGATCCGATGTCCTATATCGGTCGCCTGGACAATGCAGGCTCGGTGTTTCTCGGTCAGTACGCGCCGGAACCGCTCGGTGACTACTATGCAGGCCCCAACCATGTGCTGCCGACAGGCGGCACGGCTCGTTTCTTCTCACCGCTTTCGGTTGACAGCTTTGTGAAGAAATCCAGTTTTATGTATTATAAACGCCCTGCGTTGGAAGCGGCTTGCGAAGATATTGTTACCTTGGCGAATGCCGAAGGCTTGGATGCACACGCTCACGCTGTGGCAATTCGATTTGAGTAAGAGGACGGTGATCCGTTTTGTATACATTTTCCGAAAAAACGGCAGCATTGTCGCCGTATGAGCCAAACAGCGGTACATATCGTATTCGTCTGGATGCTAACGAGTCGTTTTTATTGCCGACCGAAACCGATCGCGCGGCGATGGCGAGAGCGATTGAAGAGCTCGATCTTCGTCGTTATCCCGATCCGCTCGCTGTGAAGCCGTGTAAAGCGTTTGCGTCGCTTTACGGTATTGATGAGGATACGGTCACAGCCGGTAACGGATCTGACGAGCTGATTTCGGTTATTATGTCCACCTTCTTGCAAAAAGGAGAAAAGGTCTTAACCGTTGCGCCTGATTTTTCGATGTACCGCTTTTATACGGATATCACCGAAAATCCGTGCCTCACGCTGCAAAAGCGTGAAGACCTGGCAATTGATGTTGATGAAGTGATTCAAACGATCAATCGCGAAGGTATTCGTTTGTTCATTTTTTCCAATCCCTGTAATCCGACTTCTTTGGGACTTGATCGCGATGCAGTTCGTCGCATCATTAAAGAGACCGAAGCGCTGATCGTTCTCGATGAAGCGTATATGGATTTTTGGGATCAATCGCTCCTTTCCGAGGTCAGCGAATATGATAATTTGATCATCCTGCGCACTGCTTCCAAAGCCCTTGGTATGGCGGCAATCCGTCTGGGCTTTGCTGTGGCGAACAAAACCCTTACGGGGATTTTGCGTGCCGCAAAATCGCCTTATAACGTGAATACAGCGACGCAGGAAATGGCGACAATTGCTTTATCCAATCCGCTCTATAAAGAAGTGTATATTGATTTGCTTGTGGAGTCGCGTAAGCAGTTGCAAGCGGGATTTGTTCGCCTTGCCGAGCGCGGGGACATCACGAAGGTGTATGACAGTTGTACCAATTTTGTGTTGATTGAACTTGAGGATGCACCGTATTTCTTTGAAGAGTTAGCGGATTTCGGTATTATCGTGCGACTTTTCGGTAAAAACCGTTTGCGCATTACTGCGGGAACGGAAGCGGAAAATAAAGAGGTGTTGGCGGGTATCGCATCGATTGCTCGTCATCGCCGCGAGGAAGCGGAGGGCAAGTTATGAGAACAGCAACTGTTACGCGTAAAACCGCCGAAACGGATATCACCGTGTCGGTGAATATGGACGGCGGTGCCGTTGAGGTTTCCACCGGCATCGGATTTTTTGATCATATGTTAACTGCTTTTGCCGTTCACAGCGGCATCGGTCTTTCGGTGAATGTAAAAGGCGATCTGTATGTCGACGGTCACCACACGGTGGAAGATACCGGTATCGTTCTTGGTAAAGCGATCGCTGAAGCGCTCGGCGACAAAGCAGGGATTGCGCGATTCGGCAATTTCTTCATTCCGATGGATGAATCGCTGTGCTTTGCGGCGCTCGATATCAGCGGACGCCCCTTTTTGGTGTTTGATGCGCGTTTTCCTGAGCAAAAAGTGGGGGATTATGACACCTGTCTGACTCCTGAATTTTTCCGTGCACTCGTCTTTAATGCGGGCTGGACGCTGCATCTGCGTGTGGAATACGGTTCCAATTCGCATCACATGATCGAAGGCTTGTTTAAAGCGGCTGCGCATGCGTTGAAAGCGGCGATTGTGCCGAAGGACGGTGTGCTGTCCACGAAAGGCAGCCTTGATTAAGGGTTTCCGTTTAAGGAGTTGTTTGTATGATTATTTTACCCGCGATCGATATCAAGGACCGCGAATGTGTGCGCCTTGTAAAAGGCGATTTCGGTACAGTTCATCGTGTTGCCGAGGATCCGCTGCAAACCGCACTTGGGTTTCGAGCAGAGGGTGCCGACTGGATTCATATGGTGGATCTTGACGGTGCAAAAGACGGTAAAAAGCGCAATGCTGATATCTTTTTACAAATCGCCAAAGAAAGCGGTTTGAAGGTGGAAGTCGGCGGCGGTATTCGCGATATGGCTACGCTCGATTTCTATTTTCAAAACGGTGTTTCCCGTTGCATTTTGGGCTCCGCGGCGCTGAAAAATCCCGCTCTCGTAGAAGAAGCTGTCAAGGAATACGGTCATCGCATTGCTGTCGGTATTGATGCGGTGAACGGCATGGTTGCGACAGAGGGTTGGTTGGATGTATCGGATGTTTCGTATCTGGATCTTGCTGTTCGTATGGAGCAAATGGGCGTGCAAGTATTGATTTTTACCGACATCTCCAAAGACGGAACGCTGTCGGGTCCCAATATGGATCAGCTCAAAGCTTTACGCGAAAAAGTCACCTGTCAAGTGATCGCTTCGGGCGGTATGCATACCATTGCAGATGTCCATGCGTGCAAGGATGCTGCGCTTGACGGTGCTATTTGCGGCAAATCCCTTTACAGCGGAACATTGTCGCTTGAGGAAGCGATCAAAGCGGCAAAAGCTCCTGTGGATGAAACGGATATCGACGCATATTTTGCTAAATCCACCCTTATTCCCGCAATTGTGCAAGAAGATGAAACGGGCGAGGTGCTGATGCTCGCTTATATGAACAATGTGTCTTTGAAACGCACTCTTGAGACCGGCACGACTTGGTTCTGGAGCCGTTCGCGTGGTGAATATTGGAACAAGGGTGCAACCAGCGGCCATTTTCAGCATGTTGTTTCCGTGGCGGGCGATTGTGATCGCGATACACTTCTTGTCAAAGTCAAGCAAACGGGTGCAGCGTGCCACACGGGTTCTCACTCGTGCTTTTTCAGAGAGTTTTAAGGAGGAGTTTGTATGAGTTGCATGCAAGAGGTTTACGAGACAATTATCGATCGCCGTGACAATCCGGTCGAAAAATCTTATACGCATTATTTGTTTGAACAAGGTATTGATAAGGTGCTCAAAAAAGTGGGCGAGGAGTCTGCGGAAACGATTATCGCTGCTAAAAACGGCGATAACGCGGAAACGATCGGCGAAATTGCCGATCTTGCATATCATCTTCTTGTAATGATGGCGATGCAGGATATTACTCCCGCAGATATTGAAAACAAGCTTCGCGAGCGTCATACCAAAGCGGGCAATCTCAAGCAATTTCATTCGGTTGATAAAAACACCTAAAGGAGTGCGGGCATGAAATACGGAATTATCGGCGCCATGGATTCGGAGATAGCGCTGCTTACTTCGAAAATGGAACAAATCGCCGTGTGTGACCGCGCGGGACTGCGCTTTTATGATGGTGTGCTTTGCGGAAAATCCGCCGTGGTCGTCAAATGCGGTGTCGGTAAGGTGAATGCCGCATGCTGTGCACAGTTGCTGTGTGATCGCTTTAATGTGGATGCCGTGATCAATGTGGGCGTTGCGGGAGGCGTGTCGTCGCAGCTTAAAGTGCAAGATGTTGTTGTCGGCACAGCGCTTGTTCAGCACGATTTTGATTTGCGTCCGTTTGGTTATGCTAAAGGTTATCTCGGCAGCGAATACGGCGGTGACAATCAATTACCGACCGCTTTTTATGCCGACGAAGCTCTTATCGAGTGTTGCTTAAAAGCGGCAACCGCCGTTCTCGACGGCGCTCACGCTTGTTATAAAGGCGTGATAGCATCGGGCGATGAATTTATCGCCGCTTCCGATCGCCGCACCGATATTGCTGACAATTTCGGCGCTATGGCGGCGGAAATGGAAGGAGCCGCGATTGCACAGGTGGCTTTCCAAAACAACAAACCGTTTTTGGTGTTGCGCACCATTTCCGATCTCGCGGATGGTTCTGCACCTGTTTCTTTTGATGCCGTCGTGACTTTTGCGGCGGATATGGCTGCAAAGGTGATTATGCGCATGTTGCTTGATGAGTGAGGACTTGTCAAATTTCGAAAAGTATGGTATACTCTCAAAAGAAGAGGTGATTTACTATGAGTTTTCGCGCAATTATTGCGATGATCCTGTGTCTTGCCTGTGCATGCGGATTGACGGCTTGCGGCGATTCTACCGAGCCTGTTGAGACCACACCGACTACAGCGCCGACCACGCCCACAACAGCTGTTATTATTGAGGAAGATCTGGCGGCGTTGATCTCGAAAGAAGAGATTACCGATGCTGTGGGTGTTGAAATGAGCAAGCCGACAGTTTCGGAGCAAGGAACGGTGCTTACCAGTGTCGGGCTTGAAGAAATGATTACACTTAGTGTAGAGGTTTCTGAAAAACCGCGCGAGATTTTTGATCAAATATTGCTTAATTTCCCGCTGTTGGATGCGTGTCCCAATCTTGGCGAGACTGCATGGTTCAGTGCTGACTATCATCAACTGCTTGTGTATGATAATGAGCGTATGATGACGGTGGAATTGATCGGACTTTCGGATAATGACGATAAAGAACTTCTCCGTTGCCGTCAAATCGCCGCAACACTTCTTGAGAGATTACCTGTTGAAGAATAATAAAAAGCGATGGATGTATAATCCATCGCTTTTTCGTTATATAGATTTTTGCTTGATTGGGTAAAAGCGGGTGATATCCGCTGTGTTGATACCGCCGAACAACCACAACAGTGAAAAATATCCCATGCAAAAGATGCCGCCAAGCAGCACACAGCAAGATATGTCATCGATACCGTGCATTGCGGGTAACCGGTGCAATAAATCAACAAAGAGAGTGCAAGCGATTGTTGCCAGAGCGGGGCAAAACAGCCATTTATACAATGGTGGTTTCAACTTGCAGATGCGCAATAATCGTAGCGTATTAAGCGTACAGGTTAAAAAGTTGCTTAGTATCATAAGGATAAACATTCCGTACATACCGTGGCGTGAAAGAAGTGTCGGGATTAGTAAAATACGGGACACCGAATCCATAATGCTGTATAACAACATGGGCGTTTGTTGATTGAGTCCTTTGAGCATACCGACAACGACGCTTTCGAGGTACATGACAGGGGTTAAAGGCGCCAACACCCGCAGCATAAATCCGACTTCGGTGCTGTTGTAAATTGCGTTACCAAGCGGTGCGGCGAGAAGATAGAATAAGCCGGCGATCATAAACGATGATTGCAAAGTGACCTGCATTGTCAGCGTAACCGTGCGCCGTAAAGCGCGATCGTTTCCGAGCACTTTTGCCTCGGATAATTCGGGGATAAGCAATGCAGAGACGGCGTTTAAGAATGATGAGGGGAAGAAAATCAGTGGCATGACCATGCCTTTCAGTGTGCCGAACTGTGCCAAAGCGGCATCTCGCGATCCGCAATATACCGTCAGCGCAGCAGGAACGGTCATGTTTTCGATAGTTCGTAACCCGCTGTTAACATAACGCGCTGCCGTAATAGGGGCGGCAATGCCGAAAACGGAACGGTATGAGACTTTTTGAGGATCGGCAATTTGTTGATGTCGATCGCGATGCGTATCAATCCAATACGCTGCTGCCATATATATGCATGAGCCTGCTTCGGCGATTGTGTCTCCCAGTAATACCGCAAAACATGCGCCTTCGGTATCGGCATAAGCGTTCAATTGCAGTAACATCCAAATAGCGCCGATGCGTAAAAGTTGTTCAAGGATTTGTGCGGCTGAAGAGGATGAAGCGTTTCGCTTGGCAAGAAAATATCCTTTAATACAGGAAGATGCGCCCATAAACGGTAAACTGATCGTCATGATGCGAAGAGAAGGCACAGCGCGGTTATCGTTGATCCAGACATCGGCGATCCATTCGGCACCAATCGCCACCAAAGCACCCGAAAGTATTCCTGCAAGTATACCGAGTGCCAAGCATGTACGCAAGATCTTCTTGGCACCACAGTTATCGTTACATGCCAGTTTATCGGCGCAAAGCCGCGTGACAGCGGTATTTAATCCGGCTGCAGCAAAAGAGGATACCAACACATAGACGGACAAAATCAGTTGGTATAATCCCATGCCTTCCGCACCGACGCGATTGCTGATGTATATACGAAATACAATACCGATCGAGCGCAATATAAGAGCCGTCATGGTCATGATTGCGGCGTTTTTTACAAACAAGCGTTTTTTCACGGGCGATCACTCCGTAGGGTCGGACGGTTAGCGAACAACGCAACAAGGATGTTCCATATATCGCGATCAATAATGCCGTCATCGTTTCGGTTGTGTAAACGCTGTAATTCGCGAATCGCTTTAACGGTGTTTTCGTCGTATACAGCGCTCGTTCCGACATACGGGATGTTCGTGTATGATACGGATAGTGCGTTTAACATGGCTTTGACAAACGGAATACTTTCTGTTTCTTGCAGCGGATGAATAACATGTGAGGGATGGGGGAAAGCGGGAACGGCAGCAACATAATCGTCAACTGTGTTTGCGGCTTCGGTAATCAATCGTTCAAAAGTAATGGGGTCAACTTCGCCTGTGACAGGGAGATTTTCCTTGCGTTGGAATATGGTGATAGCCCTAGCGGTTTGCGGACTGTATATTCCGTCTACTGCAACGAACGGAAATTGCATGTCACGGCTTCCGATACGACGTAACGCTTCTTGGATTTCTCGAATAACGGCATAATCCATGGTTTGACACTCCTTTCAATCGGATGCCCCAACGGTTTCACCGGGGTTTTGCCCGTTTTGCCGTGAGTTGCCGAGCAACAAATCGCTGTAAAGTGAGGTGATTGTCTCCCAGGTAAACGGATCGACAGAACCGGTATTGCTTAATCCGAATTGTTGTTGAAACGCGGAGACCGCCGCTTCGGTTTGTCGTCCGTAATATCCCGTAACAGGTAGAGCGGGAATAGCCGGATATGTTTGCCCGATGACATTTAAATATTCTTGTAAAGCACTGACATATTCCCCGCGGCTTCCAAAGCGTAATTGTAAGCCGGGATAACGCAATGTGCCTCCCTCGGTTTGAGGACTGTTAATGATGATGCCGCGGTATGCACGGTACAGATCGCGCCATGTGTTGAAATCGACGACTCCTGTTTGCGGCAAGCCGTAGGTTTGCTGAAACCCTCGAACCGTTGCCGCGGTTTGTTCGTCGAAGGTACCGGTTACCGTAGAGAATGGGACTGTGTTGTAATAGGCGCTGACAACCGCCAGATAATATTGGACCAGCCACACGAAATCACCGCTGTCCCCGAGACCGATCTCGCGTGTGTATAATGCAGGTAATTCATCGGCACGCAACCCTTCCGAATCTAACTCGGAAAGGCGTTTCACCGCGTTATATACAGCAGCGATTTTATACCATGTTGCTTTGCCGATGATGCCGTCGACAGACAGACCGAAAACAGATTGAAATTCTTTAACGGCATTCTCGGTGCTTTCTCCGAAGCTGCCGTTTACAACGGGGATTTTCGGTATAGCAGGATAGTTTCGTGATATGCGGTTGAGTTGGATTTGCTTTTCTTCCACTTCCTGCGATGAGTCACCGAGTCGTAACGCAACACCGGGATAAGACTGCTCAACAGCCGCAACAGGTGCGTTTTCAACAAGTTCAATATTATCGCCGTAAAACGATTGTAAAATTTCAAATGCCGTAAGTCCGTTTTCGGCGAGCGGGACAGTGCCCCATTGCGTTAACCCTGCGCATTGGCTTTGAACACCGTCGCAATATTGCGTAAATAAAGGTTCAAGCGTTTCGGGACGCCGTATATAATCGTTAAAAATTTCGTCGGCTAATTGGTTAATGTTTTCGAAAGTATCTCTGCCGTCAACAAAGGATTGGTCGATTGCCGTTGAATTGGTGATATCAAAGTTATATCCTTGAGCGGGGTAATATTCCGTATAAATTCGATTGAGAACAAAAGAGATTTGGGCGAGCATATTGGCTTTAATTGCTTCTTCGGGCCATGTCGGATAAATCTCGCTGGATGCAACATTTTTAATATAATCCGCAAACGAAACGCGTATATTCGGTGCGTTTTCGTCGCTTGGTGCTCCCAAATGAACAGTAATAAATTCGGGAATTATCGGTGTGCCTTCTGCCATCATTG
>JAZURB010000116.1:0-1688 GCA_045605945.1 Acutalibacteraceae bacterium | reverse complement strand
TCCATTTACCGTCATCGCTGTTGTCGTGATAGTAGCCGGCATATTCATACATAGTCGGCACGGTCACGCCGTCGCTGTTATAGCCGCGCACCACACCGTAGCCGCTGGCGCACACCGATTGGAAATCCGCTTCAAGCGCCTGCGCCGTCAGGTATGCATAGGTTTTCACGCCCGCCTCAAACTTCGGATGCTCAACCGACAGGTTCTTATCTTCATCGGGTTGCGGATAGGACGCATAGCCCGCAGTAATAGAGTCGCCGACAAATTCGATCAGCAACGGCGCATCCTCCACAGGAGTCATCTCACCGTTAACAGCGAGCGCTTCCCACACATAGCTGCCGTAGTTTTCCTCCGTCTCACGCACGATCTCGATCGTGTGCTTGCCTTCGGGAAGATCTTCGGCAATCACCAATTCCTGTGTCGACTGACGGTTGCGGATACCTTTGAACTCAACACGATGCATCTCGCCGTCGATAAAGACCGCCACATACAGCGAATCGAATTTGGTGGGTTTGCCGCTCATGGTCAGCGTAATATCACCACTGCATTTGCTTTCGAACGCGATGCCCGCGCCCGTCGAATGCGGCTCGATGCCATCTTCGCCCACCGTGGTGCGTCCGAGCAATTTCACACTGTCTGCCGCTGCAACAAGATTTACCGACTCATCTGCACGAACCGCCGCCGACGGTGCGCCGACCGCCACCGCCATCGCCGCCAAACACGCAAAGGCTTTCATGAATTTTTTCATAGTGCCTCACCTGTTACCACACGGAGGTGAGATCATCCTTCATGCGCAACGCTTCACGACGCGCCGCACCCGCAAAGTCGGCGGGATCGCAGCCTTCTTTCTTCCACGCGCAGAGGATGCCGCGAGACGAGTTGATGATCGCGCCCATGCCGTCTTTATCAAACGCGGGAGCCACATCCGCCGCACCGCCGCCTTGCGCGCCGTAGCCGGGCACAAGGAAGTAGGTGTGCGGCAGGCGCGCACGCAGTTCGGCAAGCTGCGCGGGATAGGTTGCACCAACAACCGCACCCACAGCGGAATAACCGCTTTCGTCAATCGTATCGGCGCCCCAGGATTCGCACAGGTCACCCATACGGGCATACAGTGCTTCACCATCGAGCAAGCGGTCCTGCAGCTCGCCCGAGCTGGGGTTAGAGGTTTTGCAAAGCACAAAGATACCGCGATCGCGCTCTTTGCAGATGGGCAGCAACGGCTTGATGCCGTCCGCGCCGAGATAACCGTTGACGGTCAGTGCGTCGCCGTCAAACGGCGCGTAGCTTTCGCCGTCTACATTCACAAGACCGAGATGCGCTGCCGCATACGCTTCCATCGTGGTGCCGATGTCGTTGCGCTTGCCGTCGGTGATGACATACATGCCCTTGTCGCGCGCATAAGCGATCGTCTCGACAAGCGTTTTCATGCCTGCCCAGCCGTACAGTTCATAGTAAGCCGCTTGCGGTTTGATAGCAGGAACGATGTCGTACATCGCATCGATGAGTGCTTTGTTGTATTCCAGCACGGCCGCTGCCGCACCTTCAAGCGTTTTGCCGAACTCCGCATACGCTTTTTCTTTCAAAAATTCAGGCAAATAGTCGAGGCGCGGATCCAGACCCGCCACCGTCGGATTTTGTTTTGCGCGGACAGCGTCCACCAGTCGTTTCATGCCCATAATCTATATCCT
>JAZURB010000115.1:0-3973 GCA_045605945.1 Acutalibacteraceae bacterium | reverse complement strand
TTGGCTCACAGAACGACATGGCTACGATCCGACTTGTCTACGCTATTTAGCAACATTAGCGATCGTGGCGCTGCCCTGTCAGCTCGTGTATGCTTTCGTAATGCATTCGGCGTATCAATGCGTACTTGTCACATTTGCGTTGTCGGTCGTGCTTATCATGCTGTATGAATACGCGAGGCTGCATAAGGTTGCGGGGTGGCTCTTCGCGGGAGCAGTGATAGGAATTTGCGGTGGTATCTTGCTCGGACAAGTGTGCTTGTCGGCATGGGACTTCGCGGTGGATTACGGCGTGTTCGGCGTGCTGCTGCCGCTGATGATCTATGTCGGACGCACCAAATGGCAAAAGCTTCTGCTTTGCGGGATCGGACTTGTGCCGATCTGTTTGCTGAATATTTCCGTGCAATGGTGGTGCATGGCGGCATTGCCGCTGCTCATGCTGTATAACGGCAAGCGCGGAAAATACGCGCTCAAATACGGGTTTTATCTTTACTATCCGCTGCATCTGGCGGCACTCTACGGCATTGACCTGTTGCTGTGATCACCCGCGTTCAAATCGCGCTCGAAGCTTTTCGAGCGCCTTTTTTTCAATACGCGACACATAACTGCGCGAAATATTAAGCATACTTGCTACCTCGCGCTGCGGCAAGCCGTCGCCCTTGAGCCCATAGCGCCATTCAACGATCTCACGCTCGCGCTCGTCAAGCACCTCGTCAATATAGCGGCGCAGCTTTTCGCTGTTGATCTTGAGTTCTAAATCTTCGGCGAGGGTATCCTCGTCGGCGATGACGTCGAGAAGTGAGAGGGGATGCCCGTCCTTGTCGGTATCGATCGGCTCGGAAAGCGAAATATCGCCGGCATTTTTCTTTTGGCTGCGAAACCACATCAGTACTTCGTTTTGAATGCATTTTGCCGCATAGGTGGCAAGCCGCGAATTTTTGGTGTGGTCAAAAGTATCCACCGCCTTGATCAGCCCGATCGTCCCGATCGATACCAGATCGTCTTGGTCGGTCGCGTTGTTATAGTATTTTTTGACCACATGCGCCACCAAACGTAAATTATGCTCAATCAGCTTAGCGCGCGCGGTCATATCGCCCTCGTCGCGAAACAAATGCCAGTATTCGGCTTCCTTAGCGGCAGTGAGCGGTCGGGGAAACGCGCCGCTGTTTGTCAGATGCAGCGCAAAGAAAAACAGATTGGATAACCATTCAAGTAATTGGGGAAACATCGTATCATCTCCTTTGCCGCACTATATGTATCGGAACGGCTGTCCTATGCGCGAAAAAACTTTGAAAAAAAGCAAAAAACCACTTGCAAAATCCGAAATAGAGTGGTATACTATATCGGCAAAACGCACGCAGAGCGAAAAGGGCGGTCGGTGCCGCGACATTCGGTGACCGTTCACCACGCCTGCGGAGGCCGCCGACGGAAACCGTCGGTGAAACAACCAAGGAGGAATTTATTATGGCAGTCGTATCCATGAAACAGCTTCTGGAAGCCGGTGTCCATTTCGGTCACCAAACCCGTCGCTGGAACCCCAAAATGGCTCCGTACATCTTCACGGAGCGCAACGGTATCTACATCATTGACCTGCAGAAAACCGTCCGCAAGCTCGAGGACGCGTACATGTTCGTGCGTGAGCTCTCTGCGAAGGGCGAGAACGTTCTGTTCGTCGGCACCAAAAAGCAAGCGCAGGACTCCGTTCGTGAGGAAGCCGAGCGCGCCGGTGCGTACTACGTCAATGCTCGCTGGCTCGGCGGCATGATGACCAACTTCCGCACCATCCGCGGTCGTATCGCTCGTCTGGCTCAGCTCAAGCAAATGTCTGAGGACGGCACCTTTGATCTGCTTCCCAAGAAGGAAGTCATTAAGTTCAACCGCGAGATCGAGAAACTCGAGAAGTTCCTCGGCGGCATCAAAGATATGAAGAAGCTCCCCGGCGCGCTGTTCATCGTCGATCCCCGCAAGGAGAAGATCGCGGTGTCCGAGGCGAAGAAACTGGGCATCCCCGTGGTCGCTATCGTTGACACCAACTGCGATCCCGACGATGTCGATTATGTCATCCCCGGCAACGACGACGCGATCCGCGCTGTCAAGCTGATCACCGCCACCATGGCGAATGCGATCATCGAGGGTCGTCAAGGTGAGGACACCACGGCGGCTGCAACCGAGGAAACCGCTGAAGCAGCGGAATAATTCAATAATTTAGGAGGACAAAACTCATGGCATTTACTGCGAAAGATGTCCAAACCCTGCGTGAGCGCACGGGCGTTGGCATGATGGATTGCAAGAAAGCGCTTGTCGAGACTGACGGCGATATGGAAAAAGCCATTGACATCCTGCGTGAGAAGGGCCTCGCCGCTGCGGCGAAGAAGGCGGGTCGTATCGCGGCTGAGGGTCTGGTGTTTGCTTCCGTTTACGGTAAGGTCGGCGTGGTCATCGAGGTCAACTCCGAGACCGACTTCGTCGCGAAGAATGCGGACTTCCAAGCGTTCGTGCAGGACGTGGCGGCTGTGGTAGCTGACAAAGCTCCCGCTACCGTGGAAGAGCTGCTCACCCTGCCGATGGGCGAGGGCGATGTGGCGGCGGCTCTGCGTGAGAAGATTCTCGTTATCGGCGAGAACCTCTCCATCCGTCGTTTCGAGCGCTATGAGGGCGACTGCGTGGCGTATGTCCACGGCGGCGGCCGCATCGGCGTTCTCGTGAAGTTTGAGGCTGACGGTGTTGACGCTGACGCGCTCAACGCTTGCGGTAAGGATGTGGCGATGCAAATCGCGGCTCTCAATCCCCTGTACCTCTCCAAGGAGAGCGTGCCTGCGGCGGATATTGAGAAGGAGAAAGAGATCCTTGTCAGCCAGATCAAAAACGACCCCAAAACTGCCAACAAGCCCGAGCAGATCATCCAGAAGATGGTCGAGGGCCGCATCGGCAAGTTCTATGAGACCAACTGCCTGCTCGAGCAAGCGTTTGTTAAGGACGGCGATGTTTCGGTCGGTAAGTATGTCGCTTCCTGCGGCAGCATGACGGTTGTCGATTTCGTTCGCTTCGAGAAGGGCGAAGGCCTGCAGAAGCGCGAGGACGACTTCGCCGCTGAAGTTGCCAGCATGATGAAATAATTTTCACCAAAGAAAAAGCTGTTTCCGAGAGGAAACAGCTTTTTTTACTTTATTTATACAATCGCGGGTTGTTTGTTCGGTCCAGCAGGTAATCAATGCTCACCCCGTAGAAATCTGCCAAACGGACAAGTACATCGGCGGTCAAGGATATTACACCTGTTTCATATTGCGAATATGTGTTTTGTGAAACATGCAAATATTCCGCGATATCTTTTTGCCGTATATCGCGATCCTCGCGAATGCTGCGTAAATTATGAAATGTCATAGTTGCACCTCCGCCTCTATTATGCAATATCTGTAATTCGGATATTGACAAATATCTGTAATACAGATATAATAGTTAACGAAATCACGCATAAAGATTTCAAAGCCATTAAGGAGGTTCATATTATGGGATTATTTGACAAAGTCGCTAAAGGAGCGGCAAGCATCGGCAAAGGTGTTGCAGGTGCCGCAACGACGGTGGGTTCATCGGCGGTGACCGCCACGGCGGAACAATCGGAATTGCTCACCTTGAAATCCAATGTGAATGTGATTAAGCAGGAACTGGATGCGGCATATAACCAAATTGGACGTCGCTATGTGGACTATGTGATTGAAACGGGCGATATGCCTGCAATCGATGTGGCGGATATTTTGCGTTTAATGGAGCCGAAATTGGAGAAAAAAGCAGAACTTGAAGCGCAGATCGTTGCCCTTGAAAAGGATATTAACCAAAAGAAGGTGCTGCGCGAGAAGCAGGAAGCTGAGGCAGCATTTTTAGCGGAAAAGGAAAAACTCGACAAGGCGTGGGCGATGGATTTGCTCACCGCCGAGGAGTATACCGCAAAGATCAATGCAGCAAGTCGGATCGTAGCCAT
>JAZURB010000114.1:0-7967 GCA_045605945.1 Acutalibacteraceae bacterium | reverse complement strand
CGACATGGCTACGATCCGACTTTGCGTTACGTCTCCCGTTATAACTATCTTTGAGTTATTTCCAAGACGGGTAAGCAGCATCTTCATCTGCTCTCTCGTCGTATTTTGAGCCTCGTCAAGAATAATAAACGCATCGTCAAGCGTTCGACCTCTCATATACGCCAGCGGAGCTATCTCTATCGCGCCCTTCTCGAGCAATCGCTGATAGTTCTCCGCGCCCATCATCTCAAACATCGCATCATAAAGCGGGCGCAGATAGGGATCGACCTTCGATTGCAGATCGCCCGGCAGGAAGCCGAGCTTTTCGCCCGCTTCCACGGCAGGGCGGGTCAAAATAATGCGATTGACCTCTTTGGCGCGAAACGCCTTGACCGCCATCGCCACAGCAAGGTAGGTCTTGCCCGTGCCTGCAGGGCCGACGCCGACCGTGACAGTATTTTGGCGGATTGCCTCCACATATTGCTTTTGACCGAGCGTTTTCGGCTTGACGGGGTTGCCCTTTGCGGTGACGGCGATGCTGTCCGACGACAGCTGCGGCAGCGCCGCTTCGCCGTCCTCATCCACAAGCATCATCACATAGCGCACATTCTGCTCGGCGGGTTGCTCGCCGCGGTTGATGAGTCCGAGAAGCCCGTTAATGGCACGCACCGCTTTATCGACGGCTTCCACATCGCCGCTGATGCGAATATCCGCACCGCGGTTGATCACATCGACGCCGTAATGCTCCTCGATGAGCTTGATGTTTTCGTCAAAGCTGCCGAACAGCGCCACCGCGTGTTCCATGCGATCAACACCGATATATTGCTCCGCCATGCACGAGCCTCCCCTCTTTTTTATAGTATGCCCCGCCTGTTCAACAAGAAGGCGACAGGAAAAACCTGTTAAAACCTATCTTGAATTATAGCACTTGCAGCGCTAAACTTCAAGAATTTTTGTGGAGAATTTCTTAAATTTCCGATAAAAAATAGTAAATTTGCACTTTTTCTTGACAATCTGCACGAAATACGCTATACTGTATCGCGTAACGACACCCACAAAAAAGCAAACAAGGGGTGCTGACATCGGTCGGCTGAGAGCGGGCATTCGGTCCCGTAACCCTATAACCTGATCCGGATAATACCGGCGGAGGGATGTTTTCGAAATAGTGTGTTCGCCGCCTTTTGTCGGCGACAATGAGAAAACCGTCTTTTTCCGCCCTTTGGCGAAAAGGGCGCTTTTTTGTTGTTGTCGCAAAATCAAAGGAGGCGTATGTCCTATGAAAACCACTGTCCGTTTGACAGAAAGCGCCGTGATGCTCGCGGCGGCTTTCGCACTCTCGTTCATCCCCGTTGTCAACATGCCGTTCGGCGGCTCGGTCACTCTGTGCAGTATGCTGCCCGTTGCGTTGATCGCGTATCGCCACGGTCTGAAATGGGGACTCGTTACCGGCTTTGCCGCATCGCTGCTGCAGCTGCTGCTCGGTCTGAACAACCTGTCCTATGCCACCTCGTGGCTCGCGGTCGTCGCGATCATCCTGCTCGATTATGTGCTGGCGTTTACCGCGCTGGGACTCGCGGGCGTATTTCGCAAAACCAAGCTCACGCAAACCGCCGCGCTGGTGCTCGGCGTGCTGCTCTGCTGTGCCGTGCGCTATGCCTGCCACTTTGTGTCGGGCGTGACGGTGTGGCGCGATTTATCCGCGCCGCTCGGCGAAGCGGTTGCCTATTCCCTCGCCTATAACGCAGCATATATGGTGCCCGAAACGATCATTACGGTGGCAGCGGCGACCGCCCTGTCGACCGTGCTGGATCTGGGCAGCCCGCGCCCGCGTTCGGCAACACGTGCAAAAGGTCAAGGCGGTGCGGTGATCGCCGCGCTCGCAGCGATCGTTTGTGCAACGGCAAGCGCCGTGACGCTGTTTGCCGCCGTGCAAACCGACGACGGCTTTTCGATCGCTGCCGCGACTACCACCCAGTGGATCATCGTGGGCGCAACCGCCGCTGCAGCCGTGATCGGCAGCGTTGCCGCCGTGATGCTCGCCCGTCGCAAGCGCGTGTGAGGGATTTTCTCTCGTTATGGCGGCGACGAAAAATAGGCCCCGCTTTGCAAGGTTGCTGCAAAATATATCCCTACATAAAAAAAGAAGGCTCATGATGAGCCTTCTTTTTTTATTCTCAATAATCGTTATTGTCAATCAGGATCGCGAGATCAAGCGGCGGCAGATGCAGCTTGCCGTCAATATCCACTTGCCCGGCGCCGAGGTTTACGGTAAAGCCGTGCCAATCAAACGGCAGGTCGATCGTTTGCACCGTTTCGCTGCGGTTCACGGCACACAGCAGACGCTTATCGCCGTCCGCGCGTTCGAAGCACACGACTTCGGGAGCGGTTTTATACGGCACAAACGCGCCTTCTTTGAGCGCTTCGGCGACCGCACGCAGCTTACCGAGGCGGCGGTACCACTGAAGCAAGCCTTGATCCTCATGTCCCCACGGGTAGGTCGAGCGGTTGAACGGATCACGATAGCCTTCGACACCTGCTTCGTCGCCGTAGTAAATACACGGCACGCCGGGCAGGCAGTATTGCAGCGCCGAGGCAAGGCGCATCAGACACAAGCCGCGTGAGCGCTGCTCATGGCTGAGCTTTTGTCCCGCTTGCCACGGACGACCGCGTCCGCTTGCGGGCTCACCCGCGAGCACCGTCAACGCACGTTCGGTGTCGTGCGTGCCGATATGATTCATCAGCAGACGCAGCACCTGCGGCGGATAATGCTCCACGATGGTCGCCACGGTGGCGTTAAACCAATCGCTGCTGCCGCCGCGCAGGAAGCCGAGCACCGCATCGGCGAACGGATAATTCATCACGCTGTCGAGCTGACCGCCGAGCAAATAACGGCGGCGGTGACCGTAGCTGTGCTTGTTGCTGGCATCCTCCCACACTTCGCCCAGCACGATCGCATCGGGATTTTCCGCCTTGGCTGCATCGCGCAGCGCATCCAGGAAGGCATCGGGCAATTCATCGGCAACATCGAGACGCCAACCGCCGAGTCCGAGCGACAACCAATGGCGCACGATGCCGTTTTCGCCGTTGATATACTCCATGAAATCGGGATGCGTTTCGTTGACCTCGGGCAGCGTGTCAAAGCCCCACCACGAGTCGTATTCATACGGCCAATGACGGAAATTGAACCAGCGGTAATACGGCGAGCCGACCGATTGGTAGGCGCCGTCGGTGGGATAGCGATTTTCACGGTTGAAATATTCGCTGTCCGATCCCGTGTGGCTGAACACGCCGTCGAGCATCACGCGGATGCCGAGCTGCGCCGCCGCATCGATGAGCGATTGCAGATCCTCTTCCGTGCCGAGCAGCGGATCGACGCGGCGATAGCTTGCGGTATTGTAACGATGGTTGGAATGTGCTTCAAAAATCGGATTGAGATAGAGGCAGGTGACGCCCAGCGATTTGAGATGATCGAGGCGCTCCTCGATGCCCTTCAGGTCGCCGCCGTAATAGTCGTTGCAGCGAAACACACCCTGCGCATCGTTCTGCCAGTTAACGGGCTCGTCCCACGACGCATGCATGATGCGATCGGCGGGAACACCCTCTTTTTCTTTGGAAGAGCGGTTGAAGCGGTCGGGGAAAATTTGATACATCACACCGCCCGCGAGCCAATCGGGGGTTTTGAAATCGGCAGCATAGCAAGTCAGCTGCCAGCGCGGGGCTTGGAAGCCGTTATCCGAAAGTCCCGCCGAGCCGTCGCTTTGACGGCGCAGCAGCAACGTGCCGCGTGCGTCCGTTTCCAGCTCAAAGGTGTAAAAATACAGCCCGATCTGCGCGGGTGCAAAGCGACAATCCCACCACTCGTGGTGATCGCCGTCCATGCCCGCCCAGAACATATCCGAGCGCGAAATCGGGCGCTCGTCGGTGTTGATCACCAGGCGACAAGCGCGGCAACCCCAATCACGGGGCACACGCACACGAAATAACACCGCCGTATCGGGCGTAACCGCGCCGAGCGGATAGCGATGTTCGGATAATTGTGAATGAAATAAATAGGGCTGCATACAAATAACTCCTCGGGAAACATAATCATACCTGCACGCTGCTGCATACCGTTCTTGGCTTCCTCTGACGAGGGAGCTGTCCGAAGCATATGCGCAGGACTGAGGGAGAGACTACCCCTCCGTCTTTTGGCTTCGCCAAAATCCACCTCCCCTGACATGGGGAGGCAAGGGCCGGCTGCGTTCCTATAGAAACGGCAACATTTTCCGTTCGAAAACAAACAATCAAAGAGCGGCGACGCGAAAACGCCGCCGCTCTTTTTCATTCATCGGTAAATCCGTGCTTATTGAACGGTGATGCCGCCCTGCACATAGTAGTCACAGTTGGTGTTGTAGTAATCCTCACCGTTGGTGACCGCGTCATTGGACTGCATATCGGGGACGCGCAGTTCGATCTCCGAAGTGCCGGTCCAGCCGTCGAGCACCTTGAAGGTCAGCGTGAACATCACGCCGCCAGGAGACTCTTCGGGGATATACGCATTGATGAAGGCAAATTTTGCCATGCCCGCATCCTCAACGCTCTGCACATAGAAGTCACCGAAAATGTCCGCGTTGACATTGGTGAACGCCAGCTTACGCGCACCGCTGGTCTGAATCTCCAGCTGCGAGGGATCGTAAGCGATGTGGAACTGACCGTTGGTGATGTAAGAGCCTTCGCTGATCATGAAGTCCACTTCCACAATATCGCCCGCCGAAGCCGTAACCTCGCCGACGCCGAAGGTGATGAACTCACCCATCATTTCACGCTCGGGAATGGTGGTCGTGGTGGTGGGCAGCGTCTCTTGCAGCTTGTAGCAATCCTCGTTGCAGGAGGTGGAGCTGCTCAGCGCCAGGTGGTTGATAACGACCGTGCCGGCTTCCTGCGGCTCAATGTACATGCCGGACAGAGCCCCCGCCTCGGGCACCGTAGCGCCGCCGTAGACATACGCACCGTAGAGGTACAGGTCCAGATCGTAAGTGCCGGGGTTAACGGGCAGCTCGGCCGTTGCCAGACCGAAATCGGTGTAGAAGTCGTTGGAAGAAGTCATCCATTTGTCGTTGGCAGCATCATACAGCGCCAGCACGAACGGCACATCGGACGAAATGCTGATGTGCATATACTTAAGCTTCTCAACATCATATTCACCGGGGCCGACGATGCCGATGCTGTCCATGCCGACAGACTCGATCATGATCGCGCCTTTATCGGTTTGGGTAATGTTCGCGGTCTCGCTCTCGTCCACTTTGCTGAAATCAAGCATCTCGAGGTACGCACGCACGGTGGTCGTGGTGGTCGGCTCGGTGGTGGTAGTCGTGGTAGTTGTAGTTGTGGTCGTAGTGGTGGTTACACCGGGCATCGGGTCGCCGCAAATATCGCACAGACCATCGCCGTCCACATCCAAGCAGCCCTGACTAGTCGTCGTTGTCGTGGTAACCGTCGTCGTGGTGGTAGTCGGCGGGGTCGGGAGTTCCTTAATGTTCGACGCCACCTGGAACATAAACAACGCATCGCGCATGGTCACGTTGCCGCCGCTGAAGTCAAGGTCAGCCGCCGCTTTCTGCTCATCGGTCAGCACGACCCTATTGCTCGCCGCCTGGAACGTAAGCAGTGCGTCGCGCATGTTGCCGGGCGTGCCGTTGCCGTCCACGTCACCGAAAATGTTCTCTGCAGAAACCGCCGTCGTTGCCAGACCGGCAAACACACAGCTAAACAGGACCGCCATGCTCAGCAGCACCGCCAGCATGGTTTTCGGGGTTTTACGCATTACATTCATTGCTTTCTATCTCCTTTGCTGATTAAATTTACTATACACACGGCCGCGCTTATGTGACTATACGCAAACCGTAGATACCCAGTTCATCATTTTCATAGGGATAATAGCTGATCGAGGAGGCATGCCCCTTGCCCAGGATGTTTTCGGCAACATACAGGATATCCCACAGGTAACCGTTTTCAAACAAGTCATCCTTGAGCTGCTGCGGCGAGTAATCGCCGACAGCGCGGAAATAGACACACTCGTCATTTTGCATTGCCTTGGCAAGTGCTTCACCCATCAGCTGCTCATCATACGCGCTCACCGCCACCGACGAATAATAGGGCCACAAAGCGGCAACCGCCGTACACTCCGGGGTGGGATAGAATATCGACTCGCCGTTTATCTCTCCGTAGAAGGTGTCGTCGATGACATGGTTTTTCTCCAACGCCGCGGTGGTGATGTTGAAATAATCATAACGGATGAAATTCGGGTCGGGCTCCGACAGGATCGGGTCGTTCCAGGTCACATCGACCTGATACCATTCACCGTCGAGCTGCACGACATTCCACATGTGTCCGCCGCCGTTCGCATAACCGACGACCAATGCCGCAGGAACACCCGCGCGCTGCATCAAATACTGGAACGCGCGCGCATAGCTTTCGCAAACGCCCGTGCCGAAGGAAATGACACCGAGCAGATCGTGCGCATGCTCGGTGGCAAGCGATTGGTCATAATCCGCGCCGCGCACCAGACGATCGTGCACGATTTTTTCTCGCTCAATAGGCGGCATCTTATCGGTAACGCCGTCGAGCAGCGCTGCGGCATCCGTCTCCAGCTGCGCTTTCAACGCAGCCGCCTCGTCGGCATTGTAGCGATAACTTATGCTTATCGATCTGACATACCAATTACTGCCGTAGCTAAGACTGGAATAGCCGTCAAGCCAAAACGCTTCGGGATGATCGTCCTGATAATATCGGATCAAACGATATGCTTGCAAATCGTTTAAACGATAGTCATACAGGTCGATTGACCTTCTAAAATTTGTGATCGCTTCGCCCAGCGCATCATACGCTTCAACCATCGCGGTCTCGCCCGCCTGCACAAGCAAGCTGCGTCCGTAATACCGGTCAAGCGTGATCGGGGTTAAGGTATCCTCTGCTACAGGCGGTGCGAGCGGTTCCTTGCCCGATGCCGCGCGGAACAAGCGCAGCGCATCGCGCATATTCACGCCGACGACGCCGTCCACATCCGCCACGGCGAGCTGCGTTTCCGAAAGCGCCGTTCTTCTGCCTACATACTGGTACAGCAGCTTCGCGTCGCGCGCGTTGACGGCACCGTTACCGTCGAGATCGCCCATGATCGCCGCAAAAGTTGCAAGCGGTGTTACGGCGCAAAGCGCCGTCGCCAACAGCGCAAGCACCGACAGCGCGGCTGCCAGGCGCTTCCACAATGCGGAAAATCTCATGGCTCTCCCCCTTTTTTATAAATTACCAAATGCCACGCGGATCGACATAACAATAATTCACGTCCACAGGGCCTGTGATGCCCGTCACTTCCCCGTCTTCGGAAAATTGCCACAGTTGGTAGTCGCCTGTATATTCGCATTCGGAATTATACTGCGCCACCCAGCGATACCAGTTATTAAAACAATCGTCTGTCAGGCGGGTCGTCCACCAATACAGGTTGGAATACACGCCGACGCGGTATCCCGCTTCGCGCAGCGTCTCGCAGAAGATCGTTGCGATCTCGGCGTACTGCGCAGGGGTGAGCACCCCTTGCCAACTGCTATCCTCCATGTCGAGGAAGATCGGCAGGTCGGGGCTCTTGCCTTCCAGCAAGCGCAGCGCATGCTTCGCTTCGCCGCGCGCTTCCTCAGCGTTGCGCGCGTAACAGAAGAAATACGCGCCGTAAGGAATATCATAGGCTTCGCAGGCGGCAACATTCTCCTCCCACCGCGAGTCGTCCTGGTTGGTTTGATCTTGTCCGTAACCGCAGCGCAGGATCGCAAAGTCGATCGCATCGCTCGCGGCAACCGCCGCCCAATCAATCGCTCCTTGCGCATACGACACATCCACACCGAACGCCGTCGTCGGCGTTGTGGGAGCGGTGGTGATCATACCGCCGTTCGTTCCCGTGTTGGTTGTCGTGGTGGTGGTTGCGGTCGTTGTGGTGGTAGCGGTCGTTGCAGGCGGGG
>JAZURB010000113.1:0-2580 GCA_045605945.1 Acutalibacteraceae bacterium | reverse complement strand
GCGCCGCCGATATGCAAAACAGGGCCGCGGTCGGGTGTCATTTCAATGCGCTCGAGCGTCACGCAGGAAAGTCCGATCGGATTCGGGCGATACGGCGAGCGCGTTGCAAACACACCCATGCGGGTGTTACCGCCGAGCATCGGCGGACGCACCGTCGGCGACCAATCTTCACGCACCGCTTCGGAAAACTGCCACAGCAGCCAGATATGCGAAAAATCCTCCAATCCGCGCACCGCTTCGGGAACGCGATACGGCTCTTCGAACACAATGGTGGCTTTTAAGCTGCCAATCAGTCCGCTTTGACGCGGCACACCGAATTTGGACGAAAAATCCGTGTGGATGCGTGCGATAATATGCATGAAAATCGCCTCCTTTTCGCGGTTATCATACCATATTTTCCTGCGAGCGTCAACGCCGCTTGTCGCAAACCCCGCGCTTTCGCTTGCATTTCCCGCGGCGGTTTGCTATACTGAAACTATGAAATCTACGAAAAGGTGGTGGCGCTGGTGGCGAAACCGAAAAAAGAACGCGCGTCGTCTTCGGGTGTGTTGTTGTTTGCAGCAGCATTTTTTGGTGTGCTGGTGCTTTGCGCGGTCGGTGTCTTTTTATGGTGGACGCTGGTAAAACCGACCGTATCGTGGTGGCCGTTCTCCTCGTCCGATGCTACCGAAACCGTCGCCACTACAGCCCCCTCAAACGGTGTTTATGATGCGACCGACCGCTTGGCAGTCGCGGTATATATCACGGACGATCATCATATTCTGCAAACCGTTTCCCTTGTGATGGTGTGTCCCGATACAGCGCAGATTTCCGTGTGCGGTATTCCTGCAGAGCTGTCGATGTCTGCCGATGAAACCGACACACTTGCCCGCCGTTTCCGCTTTTCAAGCGTTACCGATGCGCAAAACGGCATTTCGCGTTGCTTTGACACCACCGTCTCGCAATATATAGCGTTGTCCTATGCACAGATCGAATCGTATTTGACGGCGCTTGATCAACCGCTTATTGTGAACTTGCCTGTGGATATCAACGAGCAAAACGGCGACGGCAGCTTTTCGGTGCATCTGACGGCGGGTGAAAATGCGTTGTCCCCCGCGCAGGTGAGCAACCTGCTTAAGTGCACCAATTATCAGGACGGTCGTCGCGAACGCGCCACCATGCATGCGCGCGTTATTGCGGCGTATCTTGCGCAATTTGTGACGAGGGAGCGCTCGCTTTCGGCGGATTATTCGCTGCTTTACGAAAATGCCGACACCGCGTGGTCTGCGTCGCAATTCTCTGCTGCGGTGCCGTATTTCGAGTATATCCTTGCTGAAAATGCCGATCCGATCACACTTATCCCGACATCGGGCGACTTCAGCGGTGCGGGCGCAACGCTGCGCTTTGCGCCCGATGGCGCCATGCGCGAGGCAATTGCCGTTTGCCTGCCGGATGATCGGGTTCAAAGCGACGCACAATAATTCGACAAAAAGCACGCGGGATACCTTTTGAGGTATCCCGCGTGTTTGCGTTTATGTTTCGCGTTTTATCGTCCCGATGCCTTTTGGAACAATGCCAGCGCATCGCGCATATTGACGGCACCGCTCGCGTCCATATCTGCGGCACCGAGTTGCTCGCTTGTCAGCGTTGTTCTGCTGCTGGTGTGCTGGAACAGCATCAGCGCATCGCGCATATTCACCGTGCCGTTGCCGTCGATATCGCCGAGAAGCGCGTCGCTTTCAAACGCGATTGCCACGTAAGCATAGTCGATGAAATCCGTTATACCGTCCCATTGGGTTGCACTCTCACTGTCGGGCGTGGTGTTGACCAGGACGGTCGCGCCGTTTGCAATCTGCGTGTCACACCAGCCGATGGCGCAGTCGATCTTTGCCGCGGCGATCAGCGTGCCGCCGTTCACGGTGACAGGCGGAAAATCGTCGCCGTTGATACCGCATTGCGGGCCGTAAACATCCAGCGTACCGCCGTTCATCGTCAGGCTGCTGTATAGCCACAGACCGTCGTACTTGTCGTCCTTCACGATCCACGTACCGCTCTCAACGGTCATATCTCCGATGGCGAAGATGCCTTCACCGCTTGAATTCAGATGCAGAGAACCGTCACCTTCAAGTATAAGGGTATCGTTTGTGACAATGCCGTTGGAGTTCGAGTCCAGGGTCGACTCTCCTTCCGCCTTGATGATCAGCGGATTATAGGAGTCAATGGCGTTGTAATCTCCCCAGGTTTCCCAAACGAAATCGTGAAGCGTCAGCACACCGTCGTTGTAATAGGCATAGCCGGCATCTTTATTCACGGTTTCTTCGGTCTGCACATCCCAATGGTCGCCGTCCAGATACAAGCCGTCCCGCAACCATCTGCCGTCGATAAAGATACCGTCGACCTCCTGCGCACGTTCAAAAGTGCGCGCCGCTTCGATTTCGTTGCAGCCGTAGCCCGAATCGGTGTCGGTCGCATACGCAAAATCCATCGGTTCGCCGTCAAAGGTGACATTGACAGCCAGGTCCCCCTGATCGTCAGTGGCAAACCAGTAGCCGTCCTTGGTTTCCACCGGCACATACGCCTGATGACGGCGGTCGGCTCTGA
>JAZURB010000112.1:0-15727 GCA_045605945.1 Acutalibacteraceae bacterium | reverse complement strand
AATATTCAGTTTTTTAGAAATCTCTTTAGAAAAGAGCGGTTTCGGCGGTCAGGCGACCTGCCGCAATTGGCTTTGTGTAGCCGTTTTGAAGGGGTGGGGCATCCGAGATCCGTACAAGATTTCGAGTCAGGCCCGTTATGACCACTTCGATACGCTTCCGTATATGTTAACTCCCTTACGGGAGATTAACGCTTATTCAGTTTTCTTCTGCATAACGGGCGGCCCGTTATGTCCCATTGCGGTGCCCGAAAACTCCTTCGGGTGCTTCGCACTTTTCCTCGGCGCTCGCGAACGGCGCCGCTTCGATACGCACACCTTTATGTTAACTCGCCGTAGCGAGGTTAACGCGATATGCGAGTTTTCTGCAACAACAGTTAGTATACGGGATTGTGCGGGATTTGTCAAGTGGAAAAATCACAAAAACCGCGAACTTGCGCACAGAGAAGAGGGGGGATACGGTGCGGGCAAGAAAATCCCCTGTAAAATCGGCGCAAAAGCGCATCTTTTTTATACAATTTCTTGAAAAACGGCGGGGTATGTGCTATCATGATTATGAGTTATTATGAAATTTTGCGCGCGGCGCAGTCGCGGGCAGGAAAAAGGATGGGATATACATGAAACTGTTTGTAAAATCCGCATCGGCGGAGCTGGCGGAAGGCTTGTCTTATCTTGCGTTTTGCGGCATTGAGACGGTAGCTGACGAAGCACAGGCGGACATTGTTGTGACGGCTGTTAAAGCGGACAACGGTTTGTCTGTCTCGTATGACGGCGCAGCTACGGCGACGATCGCTTACAGCCGCCGTGTGGAATTTTTCCGCGGCGTGTCGTATTTGAAGGTCGGTCAAGCGGTTGAGGTGAACGAGAAAGCGGCGTTTGCATCCAACGGTTTTATGCTCGATTGCTCGCGTAATGCGGCACCGACGCTGGATACCATTAAGGAAACCCTCGCGCGCATGGCGCTGATGGGTCTGAACACCATGCAGCTGTACACCGAAGATATGTACACGCTGGAGGATCGCCCCTACTTCGGTTATATGCGCGGTCGTTACACCGACGACGAGCTCAAAGCGGTGGACGATGCGGCGTGGGCGCTGGGCATTGAAGTGGTGCCTTGCATTCAAACACTGGCGCACCTTGCCACCGTGTTGCGTTGGGGCGCGTTCAGCGACCTGATCGACTGCAACGACATCATGATGGCGGGTGAGGACAGCACCTATGCGTTCGTGACCGAGATGATCGCGAAGATGCGTAAATGCTTCCGCAGCAACCGCATCAACATCCGCATGGACGAGGCACACATGATCGGCCTTGGCAAATATATGCAAAAGCACGGCGTGCGTCCGCGTGTGGACATCATGTGCGAGCATATTGCGCGTGTGCTGGATATCTGCAAAGAGTACGATTTCACCCCGATGATGTGGAGCGATATGTTCTTCCACCTTGCCGTCGGTTCGTATGACAACGCCACGCAAGGCATCGATAAAGCGATCCTTGAAAAAGTTCCCGCCGGCGTGTCGCTGGTGTATTGGGAGTATTATTCTGCCGACCATGACCGTTATGACTCGGTGATCAAGCAGCATCTGCAGTTCAACAACCCGATCGTGTATGCGGGTGTGGCGTGGAAATGGAACGGCTTGCTTCCCGAAATCGCGTTCAGCCTGAAGGCGACGCGTGCATCGCTGACGGCATGCATGGAAAACGGCATCACCGATGTGTTTGCGACGGCGTGGGGCGATGACGGTGCGGAGTGCCCGTTGAATGTGGTGCTGCCGGTGCTGCAGTTGTATGCGGAGATGGATTATCACGGCGGCGATGTCAGTGACGAATTGCTGGCTGCGCGTTTTGCCGCTTGCACGGGCGGCAATCTTGCCGACTTCCTGTTGCTGGATAAACCCAACCGCACGACGGAAAATCAGCCTGCGATCGGTCTGAACCCCTCGAAATATCTGCTGTATCAGGATGTCATGCAAGGTCTGTTCGATCGCCATGTGGATAAAGAAACCTTCCCCGCGTTCTTCGCGGCAACGCGTGACGAGCTGCTGGCGGCGGGTGCGCGCAACCCGATGTATCAATACATTTTCGAATATGAAGCGGCACTGTGTGACCTGCTTTCGGTGAAATGCACGATCGGTCTTGACCTGCGTGAGGCATATCTCGCGGGCAACAAGGATGAGCTTCGCCGCTTGGCGAACGATGTGCTGCCTGCGGTGGAAGCGGCAGTGCGTGCGTTCAACAACCGCTTCTTCGACGGCTGGATCAGCGAGAATAAAGCCTTCGGTTACGACACCATCGACCTGCGTTTGGGCGGTCTCGAGTCGCGCATCCGCACAGCGAAAAAGCGTGTCGAATCGTATCTCGACGGCAAGGTTACCAAGCTCGAAGAGTTTGACGAGCCGCGCCTGTATTTTGACAACCGTGCTGACGATAACGGCGATGTCAACACATTCTGCAACACCTGGACGCGCATTGCGACGGCATCGCTCATTTAAGAGTGCATTATAAGGAGGAAAACGATATGAAACGAGTAATTTCCATTGTCAGCATGCTGGCGCTGCTGATGACCGTGTTTGCGGCGATTCCGATGAATTCGATGGCCGCGGGCAAAGGCGACTTTGATAACAACGGCTTGATTAACACGGCCGATGCGCGTGATGTTCTGCGGTATACCATCGTCGGCGGCACTTTGACGCAAAAGCAACTGTGGTGGTGCGATTATGACCAAGACGGCGTGCTGACCACTGCCGATGCGCGCGAAACGCTGAAAGCTACTTTGAGAGGATACGGTTCTGTGGATTATGTCAATGTTTCCAGTTACGACTGCTGGGGCGAGCGTTCGATCGCCGTGTTGGGTGACAGCATTTCGTTCGGCGCGGGTTGCTCGGGCGAAATCGCGAACAACAGCTATGTCGGTATCGTGAAAAATGCCATAAACGCAGAAACCGGCTCCACCAACTACGGCTTCATGTCGGCATACAGCCATCTTTGGACGAATCCCCCCGCGACGGATATCTGCGGCTGGCCCACCATGAAGGGCGGCCCCGGTGTTACGGGCAACGACGAAGGCTGGAGCGAGACCGATAACGGCAATCGTCTGATGACATTCGGTCTGACAGCGTACAAGCAGTATGCGTCGCTGACCTACAACCTGCGCAGCGGGTATAACTACCAATATGTTTGCGTGTATTATCACACCGGTCCTTCCTACGGTCAGTTCACCGTGGCGAACAATACCGATGAAGGCGGCTTTGATAAGGCCGAGGTCGGTGCATCGTCCCCGAAGGTGTATGACTGCGAAAACACCACCGAAATCACCAAGCGTACGGGCTTCTTCCGCGTGAGCGATTTCCCCAACGGCATCTCGATCAACGTTGTCAGTGGCGATAACCAGCCTGTTACCATTACGGGACTCGGCTTCTACAACGATATCTCGGGCAATATGGTGACCGTTAACCGCTATTGCCGCGGCGGCGCGATGCTGACCAAGATTTCGGACACGGTTATCGACCAAGCGGCGTCCTCGGGCACGCTGATTGTGGGTCTGGGTTATAACGACGCGCTTTGGGGCCCGCTCAACGGTCATTCCGAGGCAGAGTTTACCAACCGCATCAACACGCTCATCAGTGCGGTCAACGGCAAGGGTACGCAGCTGATCGTCAACGATTATTTGTGGTCTAACTATAAAGCGCAAGCGGCATATAAGAATGCGAGCGCGGCGACCAGACAAGAGATCGACAATCGCTTTGTGTATTGCCGTAACGAGCTGAAGCGTTTGGCGAAGGAAACGGGCGGCATCTATATCAACCAGGAAGATTACCACGGCGATGCGATCCGTGCGCAGGTGGATCTCTCTGTGTGTGACGGTGTGCATCCGACCAATGCGGGTCACAAGTTGATGGCGCAACCGATTCTTGAGGCGCTGGATCTGCGATAAAACAAAGGAGACTCATCATGAAACGAATGTTGTGTGTTGTGTTGACGGGGGTGCTGTTGATGACGGCATTGTGCGGCTGCGGCGCGAATACGTCGTATAAGAAAGTCAATAACGATGTGGTCGATGTGACTGCAACCGATGTGTTCGGCGAGCATTCGATCACCATTCTCGGTGACAGTATGCCGCACGGCGCTGCCACGGAGGATATCGTGAAATACAGCTGGCCCAACTTGATCAAAGCGGTGATCAACGACAAAACGGGCGACAATAACCATGGCTTTGTGTCGGTGGAAGGCACGCTGTGGAGTAAACCGCTCAGTCACAATATGCATGCCTTCCCCGAAACGGATGAAGGCTTTAAAAATCGCGGCGCTGCGGGCGACGGCTGGACGGAATACCGCACCGCCGAGCTGCTCGGCACGAAGGGACTCGGAAGCAGCAAAAAGGGTGCCAAGCTGACCTTCTCGCCGCAGGAAACCTTCAATTATTTCTGCGTTTACTATCAAGCGGGCCCTGCTTACGGCACGTTTGATGTGTGCGATACCGACGGCAATGTGTTGCTGTCGGTGGACGCTGCCGCCCAAGAGGACGGCTATGCGCGCACCGCGATGATCGATATGACGCAGCTGCCTGCGGATAACAAGATCGTGCTCTGCGCGACCTCCGATAAGGAGATCATCTTCACAGGCATCGGCTATTATGACACGCCCGACGGCGTGGTTGTCAGCAACTACAGTAACGGCGGTCTGCAGCTTGCCGGCACGGGCAAGTCCGCAAACGGCGATGTGACGGGTCTGGATAAACAGTTCCTGGCGCTTGCCGCCACCTCGGGCACGCTCATCTTCTCGCTCGGTTATAACGACGCGTATTTCAACAGCGATATGGAGCTGTTTGCCGAAAAGATCGATTATTTGATCGAACAGGTGAACGAAAACGGTACGAAAGTGATCGTCAACGATTGCGTGTGGAGCGAGGATGACAAAATGTTCCATGTGCGCCATCCCCGTGTGAAGCAGGTCAAAGAGGAACTTAAACGCCTTGCCGAGGAAACGGACGGCGTGTATGTTGATCAGCAAGCGGTCAACGGCGACGCGCTGATTGCAACCTGTGCCGACGGCGTGCATCCCGATGCGGACGGTCACGCCATGATGGCGGCGGCACTCCTCGAGGCCATGGGCTTGGAGGGTGACGCATGAGGCAAAACTTTTCCTATGAGTCTTCGGGCGGCAGCACCTTTACGATCGGCTTGAAGATTTTCGGATACTATTTGCTCGCGGGCATCATGAGCTTGTTCGTTTCCTTTTCGATGAATATGCTCACCACTGCGGCATTCACCGAGGTGGTTGGGTATCAGGAATCCGAAGTGTTGGAAAACGGCGAAACGGTATATTACGATCCCGTGTATTTCGACGAGGATACCACCTATGAATCGGAAATGGAAACCGCGACGGATGACCGTTTGATCTCGCGCGAGGTGATCACCGCGCCGAAAAGTCCGACCTGCGCAACGCTGATCGTTGTTTTTGATGTGCTTGAACAGGTGCTGATGCTTGCGATCCTTCTCGGGCTTACGGGGTATTATACCCACCGCGAAGGCGATCGCGATCGCAATCTGGTTAAGCATCATGACCGCGCGCCGACACCGTTGCGCGGCTTGTGGATCGGCGTGATTGCGTCGGCGCCTGCGCTGTCGCTGTTTATCATGCTTATTATGGGCAAATGCGGCATTATGGCGGAGTCGGTGCAGGGCATTTATCGTTTGATGAACGCGTGCTTCACGCCGCTGATCAATGTGATCATGCCGCTGTCCACCTATCCCGCCACGGCGGTGACCGTGTGGCAGTTGGTGCTCCTGTTCCTCTTGTGGGCGATCGTGCCCGCCGCGTGTGCGCTGCTCTATTATATGGGATATAAGCGCACCTTCAAAAAGTGGAAGAAAAAACTGAAAAAAGCATAAAGAAACAGGCCTGCGTATCTCGCGATACGGCAGGGCGGGTTTGGTTTATTTCACAGCGGTTTCTTCGTCGTACAAGGCTTTGATCATGGTGTTAATATGGTTCACATAAAACGCTTCGACATCTTTGCGGTTGCGTGCGCCGATGGAGCGACGCAGGTCTTTCGATTCCACCAAACGCTTGAGCGCCTCGGTAAATCCCGCAACATCGTCGGGACGACACAGATAGCCGTTTACGCCGTCTGCGATGTAGTCGTTGACACCGCGAATGTTCGAGCCGATGACAGGCAGGTTGCTTGCCATTGCCTCCATGGGAGACACAGCCAGGCCTTCGCGAATGGACGGGAAGCAGAAAACGTCCGCCATGGCGCACAAATCGGGAACATCTCTGCGAAAACCGAGCAGATGCACTTGATTTTCCACGCGAAGCTCCTTGGCTAAGGCCAGAAGCTTGTCGTGGGTGATGCCGACGCCTGCCAGCACATAATGCACATGGGGGTTTTCCAGTTGAGCCAATGCGCGCAAGATGACATGCTGGTTCTTATTGTCATTCAATTCGCCGACCGACAGCAGCACAACGGCGTCCTCGGGAAGTTGCAATTCGCGGCGCTTTTCGAATTTATCGACGGTATTTTCGAAGCGCGAGGGATCAATGCCGACACCGGGCACATACGCAATGCGCTTGGCTTTGAATTTCTTTTGAGCAAGCGCATAATCCTCTTTGTTGATGGTGATTTGCACATCCGTATAGCGGGCGCAAAGCTTTTCAACCGTATAATAAATCAGCCAGTTTTGCAGCGGCGCACCTTTGTAAAAATGGAATCCGTGTGCGGTGTAAAACACTTTGACACCGCGCTTGCGCGCTTTGCGACATGCCAGGCGTGTACATGCGGCGGCAATGGGAGTATGGCAATGCACGATATCATAGTCGCCGTTTTCCACGAGCTGGCGGATTTGACGGATTGCCTTGATGTTGCCGATGTTCAGCGGTGAACGTGAGCAATCGAGCGGGTGCACTTTGCAGCCCCACTCCGGATAACAGGCGCGGATGTTTTCGGGGCCGCTGCAGGCGATATCTACGGTGTGACCGTCATCCAGCAGGGAGCGGATCAAATTGGGAAAGAAGATCATCGTTTCCGCAATGGTGGTAACATACAAAATTTTCAAAGCAGTTCCTCCTCAGCGTCCGCGAACGGACATGGCATAGCGGGGATATATCATCGTAATATTACACTATTCCCGAAAAAAAGTCAAATGTTGGCGCGACATGGTTTTTTGAGAAATCGGTGTGCTTTTTCGGCTGCGGAACTAGGCGGTTTATCAATGAGGGAGTTTTGTGCTCGCTGTTTCCGCCACCGGCGGCGCCCGCTACGCGGTTCTTTTCGAATCCTGGAAGCATCACGAAAAAAGCAGCCATCGCGGATGCGATGACTGCTTTTTTGGCTGCGGAACTAGGATTCGAACCTAGACAGACGGAGTCAGAGGCCGTAGTGCTACCCTTACACGATTCCGCAATATATTCGAGACGCATATATTATACCGCATTCACGCGATTTGTCAAGAGGGTTCGCTAAAAAAATCCCCAAGTCTTTCGACTTGGGATTTTTACACGGTTATTGCAGCGGATCGTTTTTATCCAAAACGGCGGCGAGAGAGCGAGTTGTAATGAGGAACGATTATAGCGCAAACAAACTATTCTTTGATCGGCACGGCTATCTGCGTAATGTAATCGTCGCTGTGTTCTCCGTGGTTGGGAGGACCTTCCAAATATATGGAACGGAACGCATCGACCATGTCGATGCGGTGCTCTTTTATATAGGAGGCCAATGCTTGATAAGCCTGAGTTACGCCTTCGTAAGGACCGCGGTAATAGATGCACAGCGCGGGCGTTTCGGCAAATTCCATCCGTTCGGGACCATCGTAATGCGGCTCTATCGGAATACAACACAAGACGTTCAGCTTGTTTGGAGGTGACGGCATACGCATGGTGAACATACGGCTGAGCGTGGACATGGCGCCGGTACGCGCGGCGGCGATGTAGGTTTCGCGCAACTTATTTGCCGCTTCGGCAACGCTGCCGCAGGAATATTGGCGGCAAAAGCACACTTGTCGGGGAAGAGTCGTTTTGTGTACGGTGAGATCGCCGCGCTTTGTTGCACGTATCTGAAGCGTTTGGATATTGCGATCCAGGGAGGCGCGCAGGTCCATAAGGCGTTGCAGGTGTGTGTCGATGTTTTCCGTGTTGTAGTAATAGTCTTTTATCTCGTTCAGAGTCAATCCTAACGATTGCAGGGAGCGGATCGCGCGGATTTGCGTCATATTATCTGCCGAATAATAGCGGTAACCGCTGTCGGCATCTTTGATGGCAGGCGTCAAAAGTCCCGCTTCTTCAAAGACGAGCAGGGTTTTACGCGTGACCCCTAAAGTTTTTGTTACCTCGCCGATTTGAAAAAAAGAATCATTGTATTTTTTCATGGCTGATCACCTCAAAGAATATGTCGAAAAGGCTTGACTTGACCCCTAAGGTACGACTTATACTAATACTGTACCATAGTAAAGCGGTCTTGGCAAGAGGCGACGCGTAAAAAGCAACATTACATTAGTCATAACGCGGTGTATGCCTGTTTGGATGTGTGCGTTTCGCCTTTAGCAAAAGACCTCTTGCGATATGATCCACACATAATTAGGAGGATGATGATCATGAAAAAATTGAGCGCTCTTTTGGTAGTTTTGGCCCTGTGCTTCTCACTGGTCGCTTGCGGCGCCCCCGATGTACAGCCTGCTATTGACGCGTATAACACGCTTGCCGCGAACTACAACGAGTTCGTTGATGTGGCTAACGAGGATCTCAGCGGCTGGGCAACGGAAGATATTGAGTACTTCAACAGCATCGCTGCAGTTATTACCGAGTACGGCGAGAAGCTGCAAAGTGACACGGCGTTTACGCAAGAAGAAATCGATGAGATGGTGGCAAAATTCAACGAGTGTAACGCCGCTGTCGAAGAAGTGCTGGCACTTTACGAATAAGTGTTTGTGACAACAAATCGCATCCAAATCGGTTAAATACAGCAAAAAACGGTCATCGCCAAAGCGATGACCGTTTTTGTTATATATACGAAAGGTTTTGCGTAATTTTTACGCTTCGTTTTCGTCGAGGCTTGCCGCGGCTTTGAGCCTGCGCTGACCATCATTCTGCCGTGCGGCTTTCCCGTGATTATGCTGTAACGGGATGTCGAGGTTGGAGCGATATCGTAGGGCACGACCTATGTTAAGTGACGCTCCAAATCTATGATTTGGCAATCGGAACTTATGCAAGCGAGGCGAAGCCGAGTCGCTGTCGTGCCTTCAAAACGGAACGGATACATCCGCTCCCTACACGCGGGATTGAAGCAGGCGGATGTGGGTATCCGCCCCTACGAAATCGATTGCGGTACACATAACGGGAAGGCTGTTTTTGATTTGCAGAAATCAACCGGGATATTGTCGGTGGTTAAAGAAAATGCGCACAACGGCGAGGCTGTGCTTTTGCGGGTTTCTGCCGACAACAATGGCACCGATTATATACAGCAGCCATAGCACGCACAGCACACCCGCAAGAATTAAAAACACGGATGAGGTCGAGCGGGATACCTGTTGCGTCTCATCAAAAGACAGCAGATATTGATCGCCGTAAGCGAGTGCTTTCACCTCGTAGTCAAAGGTGCTTTTGCTGGATGTTGATGGCTTGGCATAGACGGTATAGACCTTGGACTCACGGCACAGCGCGTCAATTTCCTGTTCACTCATTACTTGATCGACAGAGCGGATCAGATACGCATCGTTGTATTCGGAAAACAGGAACAGGTCGCCGTCGGATAGGGTGTATGCGTTAAAAACGACGATTTTTTCGGTGGTATTTTCCGCGGTATACACGGTGTTATGTAGGATTGTGAAATTTAGCAACATCCCTAAAAAACCGATGCTACCGATGATAAAGACAATCACAAAGGAGCTTGTATCGCGGATGTTTCCGTTGAACAAATCGCCCTTTGTTTTTTGAATGTGGGGGAGAGTTTTGCCGTCATGTAAATCTTGATACTTTCCCTTGACCGTATCGATAAAAGTGGCGCCGCCGACAGAATATTCGTCCACCATCACGCGGCGATTATCCATGTAAATATAGGTTTCGTGGACATGCTCTTTAATGGCGGTCACCTGATCGTAGGTGATGCTGTGCTTGACACCGAAAAGGTTTTTATACACGAAGCCGCTGTCATCATAGGAAATACGACAGTTGATAAATCCAACGATCAATACGCTGCCGACGAGCGAACAAAGCAACAATGCAAGCGGCAGCCATGGTGAGCGTTCCGAAAACGCGGTAATGACCGCGGGAATCAGGCATGTGAGTGATGCGATAATACCGATAATCAGAAAGGCGAGCGGCAAATGCACCTCGCCCTCTTTTTCGTGCTTCTTTTTGCGCACCCCCAAAAGAATGGTCGACAAAATAAGGGGCGTTATCAAAAGACACAGGATGCGACCGAATATATAATCCATACTATCTCTCCTTTATCCATACCGCGTCATGCGCGACACGGGGCGACGCGGTCGCCTCGCTTCCTACAGTTACACAGGTTCGTTTTCGTCAAGGCTTGCCGCGGCCTCCAGCACCTCGCGCAGGGTATCGAGCGCCGAAAGCCCTTTTTGAATTTTCACCGTGAAATACGGCTTCGAGCCTGCGCTGACCATCATTCTGCCGTGCAGCGCGCCCGAGAGCGCGATGGCGCGCGGCATATTGAGCGTCAGCGGATAGAGCAGTATCGCATCGCTTTGCTGTTTGATCTCGGTGAAACCGGCGCCAATCGCCATATGGCGCAGCAACGCGACCTCGACAAGCCCTTGCACGGCAGCGGGCGGCTCGCCGTAGCGGTCAATGAGCTCGTCATACACATCGAGGCTGTCCTCGTGATTGCGGATATCCGCAATGCGGCGATAGGCCTCCAGTCGTCCCGCATGATCGGGGATATAGCTGTCGGGAATATGCGCGCAAACGGGCAGGTCGATGAGGCAATCCTGCTCCGACACGGCGGGCGCTTCGCCTTTTTCGGCTTTGACCGCTTCGGAAAGCAGTCGCAAATACATATCGTAGCCGACGGCTTCCATGTGACCGTGCTGCTGCGCGCCGAGCAGATTGCCTGCACCGCGAATTTCCATATCGCGCAGCGCGATTTTGAAGCCTGCGCCGAATTCGGTGAATTCGCGCATCGCATCCAGTCGCTTGGAGGCGACCTCATCCAGCATCTTGCCGCGTTTGAAGGTGAGGTAGGCAAACGCGCGGCGCGAGCTGCGACCGACGCGCCCGCGCAGCTGATGCAGCTGCGAAAGTCCGTAGCGATCGGCGTTTTCGATGATGAGGGTGTTGACATTGGGGATATCGACACCCGTTTCGATGATGGTCGTACACACGAGGATATCCACCTCGCGGTCGAGCACCTGTCGCCAGATGTCCGACAGTTGATCTTCGGTCATTCTGCCGTGTGCGACGGCGATGCGCGCATCGGGCAGCCGCATTTGCCAGCCTGCCGCCACGCGCTCGATATCCTCAATGCGGTTGTGCAGATAGTACACCTGACCGCCGCGGCGCAATTCGCGCTGAATGGCATCGGTTAAAATGCGGGTGTCGTGCTCGAGCACAAAGGTTTGCACGGGATGTCGATCCTGCGGCGCTTCTTCAATGATCGACATATCGCGAATGCCGCTCATCGCCATGTTCAGTGTGCGGGGAATGGGGGTCGCCGACAGCGTCAGCACATCGACGGTGGGATATTTTTCCTTGATTTTTTCCTTTTGCGCCACGCCGAAGCGCTGCTCCTCGTCGATGATAAACAAGCCGAGATCTTTGAGCTTCACATCGGCGGACAGCAAACGGTGCGTGCCGATGAGGATATCCACCTCGCCGCGCTCGGCGCGTTTGAGGATGTCCGCTTGCTGCTTCGGGGTGCGAAAACGCGACAGCATCTCGATGGTGACGGGGAAGCCGTCAAACCGCGCAATCGCGGTGTTATAATGTTGATAGGCGAGGATGGTGGTCGGCACGAGCAGCAAGCACTGCTTGCCCTCGGCAACGCAGCGAAACGCCGCGCGCAGCGCGATCTCGGTTTTGCCGAAGCCGACATCACCGCAAAGCAGGCGCTCCATCGGCACGCTGCGCTGCATATCTTGGCGGATCTCGTCCGCACAACGCAGCTGGTCGTCGGTTTCTTCATAGGGGAAATGGCGTTCAAAATCGTATTGCCACTCGCCGTCCTCCGAAAACGCATAGCCTTTGGTTGCCATGCGCTTGGAATAGAGCGCAATCAGTTCTTTGGCAATGTCCTTAACAGCGGCGCGCACACGGGTTTTCGCCTTCACCCATTCCATGCCGCCCAGGCGGTGCAGCTTGACGGTCACTTCGTCCTTGGTGCCGATATACTTCGACACCAAATCGAGCTGCGTGACAGGCACATACAGCATATCGCCTTTGGCGAATTCCAGTTTGATATAATCCTTCACAACGCCCTGCATCGACAACTGCTGGATCCCGAGATAAATACCGATGCCGTGTGCGGCGTGCACCACATAGTCGCCGTTTTTGAGTTCTTCGAGGCTGCCGATCGGTGTGCCGCGTTCTTTTTTGTGCATCAAGCGGCGCTTCTTCGTGCGGGCAGCGCGTCCGTGCGTCAGCACCGCAACGCCGCCTGTCGGCAGATCAAAGCCCGAGGACAAACCGCCCGTCGTTACCAAAATGCGGTCGGCAACGGGCTTTTCGGGATGCGGCGCATAGAGGCAGGGAAGCCCCGCGCTTGCCAGATCTTCGGCAAGCACCTTGGCGGTTTTTTCTTCGGGGCCGGCGAGAACGATCGCCGCTGCGTGACGCGCCATCAAATCTTTCAGGTCGTCAACAAGCAGCTCGGTCGTGCCCGAAAACGGCGGCAGCTGTCTGGCGTCCAAATGCAGGATCGTTTTGAGCGGCAGACTTTTGACCGCGCGGGTGAAATTTTCCGTGATCACCAGCGGGCGGCGCAACAATTCGGCATGCAGCTCGCCTTCCTCGAGCATGTGTGCGGTCAGCGCGCGGCAAAGCTTGCCTTGCTCAAGCAGCGAGCGGATCTCCTCGGCAAGTCGCCATGAAGCGGCGTGGAACTGGTCGGCAAGCCGACTCCATTCGCAGGCAAACACGGGACTGTCGGGAATATAGTCAAACAAGGTCGCTGCCGTATCATACAGCAACGGCGTGTATTTTTCCAGAGATACAGGTGCGCCCAGGCGCAGCGCCGAGGCATCGGCGCGCAGCCAAGAAGCGGCGGGCGCTTGCTTGCCGCGCAGCGAATCGGCGAGCGTTTCCAGCGCCGTCGCGATCGCGTCGGGATCGCTGACCAACCGTTCCACAGCAGGCGGCACCGACACGGCATCGAGCGCTTCGGTACGGCGTTGGGTGGTGAGATCAAAGCGGGAGAGAGTATCCACCGTGTCGCCCCACAGCTCCAGACGAATGGGTTGTTCTTCGGCGGCGGGGAAGATATCGGTGATACCGCCGCGCACGGCAAACTGTCCCGCACTTTCAACCTTGTGCACGCGTTCATATCCCGCCGCGACCAGTGCTGCGGGCAAATCGTCCACAGGCAGCGGGCGGTCGGCGGTGATATCAATCGTGTTCGACAGCAATGCGTCGGGAGGCAGCGTGATCTGCGCTGCCGCTTCTGCCGAGGCGACCACGCAACCGACGCCGCCTGCCGCCAAGCGACCGAGCACGGCAAGGCGCTGTTGCTCATATTCGCGGGAGGAGGAATGCATCACGCCGAAAGTGATATCGCGCGCGGGATACAGCACCGCATCCACACCGAATGCCGTCAAATCCTCGACAAGCTTGGAAGCCTCGGCCTCATCGCTTGTCAGCACGAGCGGGGTTTTGTGTGTTTGCGACAGCGCCGCTGCCAACGCCGCACGATGAATATGCCCGGGGCCCGTGAGCAGCACGGGCGTTTCGCGCCGCGATACCGCGTTGAGCATTGCCTTGGCGACGGGCTCAGCAGTGATAGCGGCAAACAGCAATTTGTCCATGGTTTCCTCCTTTGCCTAAACGGGTAACGGGGCGGGTAACCGTGTACCCACCCTGTGGTGAAAGTGAAAGTCATTGTAAAAAGTGAAAACGTAGGAGGCGGCGACCTCGATGCCCCGTGTACATACCGTGTGTCTGCCCTTAAGCACAGCCACGGCGCGTCATACTGAGCGGAGTTTCGTCCGAGACCCGTTCGACTCGCCTACGGCTCGCCCAGGGTGACGCGGACGAAACGGAGTCGAATGTATCTCGCCGTGGCGAAACCGAAAGGGACCTTTGAACACACGTACGACATAGGGGATGTGGCGACGAAATACGCCTTATTTCCTTTATTTCTTCTATTTCTTCGAATACAAATTCATCGCGCGGGAGAGGTCGCCCATGGCGATCATTGCGGCAGCTTTGCCCGCATCCTCAAACACGGGCGCGAGCAGCTTCATATCCTCTGCGGAAAATTTCGACAGCACCCATTTTGCCAAATCGTATTCGGGGTGCGGCTTTTGACCGACACCCACACGCACGCGTGCAAATGCATCCGTGCCGAGGCAGGCGGTGATGTCGCGCAGTCCTTTTTGACCGCCGTCGCTGCCGCTCGGGCGAATGCGCATTTTTGCGACCGCCAAATTGATGTCGTCCGAAATCACCACAAGCTGCGACGGCTCGAGCTTATAAAACATCATTGCTTCCTGCACGGCAAGTCCGCTCGCGTTCATCAGCGTTTGCGGCTTCATCAGCATCACCTTGGTGCCGTCGTCGAGTGTTGCCGTCGCGGTCAGCGCATGAAAGCGCGCGCGGTCGATCACCACACCCAGCGATTTTGCCAGCGTATCGATGCTCAAAAAGCCCGCGTTGTGGCGGGTGTTTTCATATTGTCTGCCGGGGTTGCCGAGTCCCACGATGAGAAAATCGATCGGTCCTGACGGCTTTTTCTTGAAAAACATAGTGCGTTTGTCCTCGTTTCGTAAAGTTACCGCCTCTATTATGGTATAAAATGCCGCCAATAGCAAGCAAAATTTGAAGAAAATCAGCCATTTTGTGAAAAATCACAGGCTTTTTTTGAAATGCTTAAAAAAACACTTGGAAATTGGGAAAACATATGCTATAATGAAGCGTGACGCGGTGTGTCCATTTTTTGGAACACCCCCATAAACCAGTCAATCTTTAAGAGGAGGCTATATAATGTCTACAAAGTATGTGTATCTGTTCTCTGAAGGCAACGCGACCATGCGTGAGCTTCTCGGCGGCAAAGGCGCAAACCTGGCGGAAATGACCGCGATCGGTCTGCCCGTGCCCCAAGGCTTCACCGTGACCACCGAGGCTTGCACCCGTTACTACGAGGACGGCCGCAAGATCGATGATTCCATCAAGGCGGAGATCCTTGAGAACATCGCGAAAATGGAAGAAATCACCGGCAAAAAATTCGGTGACAAAGAAATCCCCCTGCTCGTTTCCGTCCGTTCGGGTGCCCGCGCTTCGATGCCCGGCATGATGGACACCATCCTCAACCTCGGTCTGAACGAGGAAGTCGTGGAGACCATGGCGACTCAGTCCGGCAACGCGCGCTGGGCGTATGACTGCTATCGCCGTTTCATCCAGATGTATTCCGACGTCGTTATGGAAGTCGGCAAGAAGTATTTCGAAGAGCTGATCGACGAAATGAAGGCGAAGAAGGGCGTGTCGCAGGACGTCGACCTGACCGCCGACGATCTGAAGACCCTCGCCGAGCAGTTCAAAGCAGAATATAAGAACAAGATCGGCAAGG
>JAZURB010000111.1:0-3704 GCA_045605945.1 Acutalibacteraceae bacterium | reverse complement strand
CACAACGACATGGCTCCGATCCGACTTAACCGCACTTGCCATAGCGTTATAAACCGAGAAGCGCCCCGGGATCGGCAAGCGCACACGCCCGATGCAGCCGTCACCGACAAGCTCGAAATCAACACCGTCAGCACGCGCACGGATGTTGCGCGCGGTATAACTGGCGCTGTCCGATTCGGCGGAATAGGTGAAAACCTCACCGTCGAAATCCTTGACGATCGCCTGCGCCCATGCATCGTCCGCGTTGACGATGGCGCGCTTAGCACGGGTGAACAGGCGGCGTTTTGCCTCGCAATACGCCTCCATAGTTTTATGATAGTCTAAATGGTCTTGTGTTAAATTGGTAAATACTGCCGCATCAAATTGGCAGCCCTCCACGCGATCCTGATCGAGCGCGTGAGAGCTGACTTCCATCACTGCATAAGAACAACCTTCCTTATGCATCAGCGACAGCATACTCTGCAGATCATACGGATCGGGAGTGGTGTGACCCGACGGCAGCACACGGTCACCGACCATGTTTTGAATGGTGCCGATAAGACCAACCTTGTGACCCGCTTTCTCGAGAATGGCTTTGAGCATATAGGTCATGGAAGTTTTGCCGTTGGTACCCGTAATGCCGATAAGGCGGAGCTTTTCGGCAGGATTCCCGAACCAGTTAGCACACAGCTGCGCCCATACGCGACGCGTAGACGGTACGGTCAGCTCACGCGCAAGACCCATGGGTTGCTGCGTAACCACCAGCACCGCACCCGCATCATGCGCGGCGCGCGCAAACTTATGTCCGTCCACCGCCGTACCGACGATGCACACAAACACATAGCCCTCTCGCACACGACGCGAGTCGCAGGTAAGTCCCGCAACAACCGTCTCGTCGTTGCTGTCTGCAATTCCTTTGAGCAGTTCGCGTACGGTCATGAATGCCACTCTCCTCTTCTCTTACACATCATTCAATCGTATCTTGATAGATAAATTCCACGGTAATGATCGTACCGGCGGGCACCTCCGTGCCGACCTCGATACTCTGCGTCGAAGCAAGCGCGCCGCCACTGTCCAGATCGGTGCCGCTGAGCAGGATATTCAATCCATGCAACGCCGCCAGTTCCGAAGCACCCGATACGGTATATCCCGAGAAATCGGGCACCGTCACAGTGTCGGATTGGTAGCTGGCTTGATCGGTATACAGCACGACCGTGCCGTTGCTGGGGATCGATTGACCCGCTTCGGGAATTTGCTTAACAACGGTCGTACCGTCACCCTTAATGCGCACATCGAGACCCTCGTTGATAACAATGCCTTCCGCCGTAACCACATCCATACCTTCGACCGACGGAGTGCTGCGATTCAGATCCGCAAGCTCGCTGTCGTTATACTGCGGCTCCACGCCGAGATACGGCAACGCATCTTCCAATATTTTCTTTGCCACCGGTGCAGCAATCGTGCCGCCGTAGCGCACAGCACATTGCGGCTCGTCGATCATGACAAGCACCGCCACGCGCGGATTATCTGCAGGAGCAAAGCCGCCGAACGACGCGACAACATTTCTGCCCTGGGTTTCGGTTTTTTCGGAAGTACCGGTTTTACCCGCCACACGATAGCCCGAAACATAGGCGTTTTTACCACCGCCGTTTTCGACCGCTTCCGCCAAGAGCGCCGAAACACGCTCGGCGGTCGAGCCGGAAATAACCTGTCGTTTAACAACGGGCGTGGTGTTCGAAACAACATTACCCTCCGCATCCAAAACCTGCTGCACCGTATACGGTTGCATCAGTTTACCGCCGTTGGCAATTGAAGAGATCGCGGTGATCATTTGAATGGGCGTGATCTTAAAGGTCTGACCCATGGAGGAAACCGCCAGCTGAACGGGGTCGAGATCCTCCTCCGAGTGATACAAGCTTTCGTTGATAATGCCCTCGCCGAGCATATCGATACCCGTCGATTCGGTAAAGCCGAAGCCGGTGTAATATTTATAGAACAAATCGCGCCCGACCGACAAACCGATCTGGATGAACGCGGGGTTGCACGAGTTGCAAATGGCATCGCCGAGGCTCTGCGTGCCGTGGCTCGAGGGGAAAATATGGCAATGAACGGTGGTGTCCAGCACCGTTTCCGCACCCGAGCAATAATAACTGCTGTTCTCGTTAGCGATGCCTTCCTCAAGCGCCATAGCGCTGGTGAACATTTTGAAAACCGAACCCGGCTCGTAATATTCCGAAACCGCTTTGTTCGTCCATTGCTTTTCAAGCGCCGCCACGCGCGCATCGGACGCTTCGTCGCCCGACAGTTCCGCGATCGCTTCCACTTCGCTCGCGTTGGCAATCGTCCAAGGATCGTTGGGATCAAAATCGCCCTTGGTCGCCATCGCCAGAACCGCGCCGGTCTCAACATCCATAACAATGGCGCAAGCACGGTTGGTCGCACCCGTCGAAAGCACGGCTTCTTCCAAATGCTTTTCGGCATAGTGCTGAATGGTTTGATCGATCGACAGCACCAGACTGTTGCCGTCCTCGGCATCGACCGTTTTTTCATACGACATCACATTGGGCAGATTATCGCCCCAGCCGTTTTGCGCGGTAACAATACGTCCCGCTTCGCCTTCCAGCAAGCTGTTATATTCCGCTTCCAAGCCGTAAAGTCCCGTATTGTCCGCGCCCGTGAAGCCAAGCACGCAGGAAAGCAGCGAGCCGTAAGGATATGTACGCTTATAGTCGGTGATGAGGCGGAACACATTGCCGAGTTCTTTCTCCTGCACCCAAGCGATCAGCTCTTCTGCCAAAGGACGCTCGATCTTGCTTTTGACAACCTCATACTGCGACTCGGTCTTGCAAGCCTTTTTGAACAGCTCCTCGCGGTCAACCTCGAGCAGCACCGACAGCTCATCCGCCACCATGCGGCGTTCGGCATCGTCCTCGAGATTATTGGGATCCATGATTACCGTCCACACCTGCATACTTTCGGCAAGCGTTTCCATGTTGCAATCGTAAATCGTGCCGCGGTTCGGTGAGATAATGCTGTCCGACAGCTGTTGCTCGGTCGCACGGCGCTGCCAATCATCCGTCTGCACGATCTGCAACAATGCAAGCTGGAAGATGATCACGCCGAACGCAATGCCGATGATGCCCAGCAGGATCGCTACCGCACGGTTCCACATTTGCCGCGTGGGACGGTTGTTGCCGCCCGCACGATGCGAAGAGGAAATCGGCTGTTGTCTGCGGTCATTTTCTTGTCGATTTGCCACGCGTGATCACTCCTTTCTCTTGCTTGCAGTCGCCGAAAGCGACCCATAATAACGGAAAAAACGAGAGTTAAGATCCGTCAATCTCAACTCCCGATGTTTCTGCGATTTCCGCGCACACCGTCCCTACCATCGTATGCCGAAATTCTGGGTTTATGCGCCGAACCAGCCGGCGATCGCTGCGCCGATGGTCTCAAAAATACCGTCAGGAGCGGGATCCGACACTTCGATCTTATCGCCGCCATCGACAGTAATATACTCGATTTGATAGGATTCGACCTTCGTCATGCCATTTTCCTTGGCATAGGCATCCACGCTTTGCGCCGAGGTCTTTGCCGACAGCTCGTTGCTCAGGCGGCTGGTCTCACTTTGCAGGATCGCGAGCTCTTCCTGACCCTCGGTAATGCGGTCGTTGAGCTCGGTCAGCTGCACGCGGCTGATGATCATGGTAATCAGGGTAGCCGCCATC
>JAZURB010000110.1:0-11727 GCA_045605945.1 Acutalibacteraceae bacterium | reverse complement strand
GCGGTCTGCACGGCGTGGGTAGCTCGGTTGTGAATGCGCTGTCCGAGTTCCTCGAGGTGGAGATCTCGCGTGACGGCAAGGTGTATGCCCAGCGTTTTGAAAAAGGCAACATCGTGTCCGAACTGACCGTGATCGGCGAGTCGGATCACGACGGCACCTTTATCCGCTTCAAGCCCGATGCGGAGATTTTCACCGATACCACCGAATACAATTTCGAGACGCTGCAAAAGCGTCTGCGCGAGCAAGCGTTCCTCAATGCGGGTCTGCGCATCTCGCTGACCGATCGCCGCGATCCTGCGGAAATCATTGAGGAAACCTATTGCTACGAAGGCGGTATCTCGTCCTTCGTGGAATTTATGAACACCACGCGCGGCAACGTGCCGCTGCATGAGCAGGTCATCCACATCTCGATCACCGACGGGGATTCGGTGGCGGAGGCCGCGTTCCAATACACCGACAGCTACAACGAGTCGATTTTGTCGTTTGCGAATAATATGCACACGGTCGACGGCGGTACGCATGAGCAGTCCTTCAAAAACGGCATCCAGCGCATCTTCAACGACTATGCGCGTAAGTATAAGATGCTCAAGGACAACGACGCGAACCTCAAGGGCGACGATGTGCGCGAAGGCTTGTCCGCGGTTGTCAGCGTCAAGCTGAAGGACGCGCAGTTCGAAAGCCAGACCAAGGCGAAACTCGGCAACACCGCGATCGGTAAGCTGGTTACCCGCCTGCTCAATGAAAAACTCGTGCCGTATTTCGAGGAAAACCCCTCGGTGGCGCGCAATATTCTGGAAAAATCCATCAACGCTGCCCGCGTGCGTGAAGCGGCGCAGAAAGCGCGCGAAAATGCCCGCAAAAAGAGCGGCATTTCCTCGATGCGTATGCCCGATAAACTCGCCGATTGCATCTGGCGTGATCCTGAGCGCACCGAATTGTACATCGTCGAGGGTGATTCGGCAGGTGGCTCGGCAAAGCTCGGTCGTGACCGTAATTTCCAAGCGATCCTTTCGATGTGGGGTAAAATGCTCAACGTGGAAAAGGCGCGCATCGATAAGGTATACGGCAACGATAAACTGACCCCGATGATCGTGGCGCTCGGCTGCGGTATCGGCGAAGATTTCGATATCTCCAAGCTGCGTTACGGCAAAGTCATCATCATGGCGGATGCGGACGTCGACGGCTCGCATATTCGTACGCTGCTGCTGACCTTCTTCTTCCGTTATATGCGCCCGCTTATCGAGCACGGTCATGTGTATATCGCGCAGCCGCCGCTTTATAAAGTGTTCAAGGGCAAAAAAGTGCGCTATGCGTTCTCCGATCCCGAGCGCGATCAGTATATCGAAGAGCTCGGCGGCAACGCGGACATCCAGCGCTATAAAGGTCTCGGTGAGATGGACCCCGATCAGCTGTGGGAAACCACGATGGATCCCGCGTTCCGCACCATGTATCAGGTAAAGCTCGAGGACTTCAACGAAGCCGACGAGATCATCACCATCCTGATGGGCGACAAGGTCGAGCCGCGTAAAGAATTTATCGAGAAGAACGCCCAGTATGTGACGAATTTGGATGTATAACCATGGTATTTGATGTGATATTTACCCCGACGTATGAGGAACTGCTCGACGGGCTTCGTCGCGCGGAGCTTCGCCGTGCGGGGAAAGGGCGATTGATTGTTCAAACCGTGCTGCTGCTGGCGGTGGCGGCATGGGCAATGATTGCGTTTTTCGCCGATGCGGTGAAGCAGCCGATGTCGCTCGTTATCGGGATCGTGGCGCTTGTTCTCATTCCCGTGATGTGGTTTGTGCCCGAGCTGCAAATGAAATCGATGGCGCGCCAAATGGCGGAAAACGGTACCGTCATGCATCTGTGGGTGTTTGAGGACGGTGTCGATTTCGGCGACCGACAACCCGACGGTGCGTATTATGCATTTTCCCGTTTTTTCTGCGATTTTCCGAAAGAGGATACGCTGCAAACGCTCGTGTGGCGGTTTCAAAACGACGATGTGGTTGTCGTGCCGCGCCGCGCATTGAGCGAGGAACAATGGCAGTTGCTTTGTGAGAAAACCGCTGTCAGCGTTGCTGCGCAAAGGAGGCACCTGTAAATGGTTGCACCGAAAGGTTTTACACAACAGTTAACAAAGGAAAGCTATGTTGCCGCGCAGTCCGCCGCTGCCAAAAAACGCGGTGTGCTGCGGTTTGTGCCGCCGATGATCATGGGCGCTGCGGCGCTTTTTGTGCTCGGCGTGTGGACGATCGTGCGCGCGCCTTTTGTCCCCGGCTACCTGATGACGGGCTTGTTTCTGGCGGCGTGTGCCGTAGTCTTGTCGGTTTTCTGTTTGGCGGTGTTTCCCGCCCGCGCCAAGGAACGCGGGAATGCGGGATTTGCGCTGTACGATGCGCTCTACGGCGAGACGGTCGTGACCTTTTCGTCGGATGAGATGATGCTGGTCGGGGAGAAACTTTCCCGCCGTGTCGAATATGCGAAAACGCGCCTTTGCATGGAAACCGCGGAGCATTTTCTCATTTTCACCGACGATGACACGGTGGTGGTGCTGGAAAAATCCGCATTTGCCGATGCGCGCGAAACGACCGATTTTCTGCGCACCGTGTTCGCGCGGTGGTATGTGAGAAAGGGGAGAGCTGTATGACCTTCTCTGTCAAACTCACGCGCAACGAATATATGGACTTTTGCGCCAAAACCCGCCGTAAATCGGTGTGGTCGGCGGTGCTCGGCATGTTTATGCTGGTCGGCGCAAACGGGGTGTATTTACTGGAAGGGTATATGCTGCCGATCGCGTGGTTGCTGGTGGCGGTCGGTCTGTTTTTGCTGTCGGCGGAGACGGTGTGGCTGTCGCTGCGCGAAAAGGGCGAGGCAGGCAGACGCTACGATGCGTCGGATACGCTGTCGGGCGCGGTGACCGTCACGATCGATGAGAGCACCGTGACGGTGAAAACCGCGAGCATGGAAGGTACTGTGCCGCTTGCATGGATGACGGCAAAAAAGAAAACCGTCGATATGGTGTGCCTCTGCTTCGGCGAGGAGCTTTTCGTATATATTCCGCGGCGCGCGGTGTCCGCGGAGGAATGGGAGAGAGTTTGTCATCTCTGAAAACGCCGCTTTTCGGCTTCCCTTCGAGAGGAAGATCGGTTAACCAAGAAAGGATTTCTATGGAAGAATTGGAACTGGAACAACAAGAACAACAAGAACAACAAGAACAACCGGCGATGTCGCCGCGCATTCCCGTGGATATTACCGAAGAGGAATTCACCGATTTTACCATGACGGTCGCGAGTAAATTCGGTGCGCTGCGTATGCGCGTGCCGATGATCGTATGTTTCGTCGTGTATATGGTGCTCATCGCGTATCTGGCGGCGATCGAGCTTGCCGACAGCGGCAGACTGTCGTGGCCGATGATCGTGATGGCGGTGGTGGCAATCGTGAGTGCGCTGCCCGCGCTGATCGTCAATCCGCTGCGCGCAAAGCGTGTCGCTAAGGAAACGTATGCGGCAGGAGAAGAGAACGGATATTTCGGCGAGATCTACTTTAAAAACGGCGAAATCGTCAAAGACGTCGGCTATAAACAAACGTGTTTGCCGCTTTCCGCGGAAACGATGTATATTGAAACGACGGAATTTATGGCGTTTTGCTCGGTAAAAGGGACAACGGCGTCGATCATCATTCCCGCGCGTTGTCTCACCGAAGAAACCGCGGCGATGATCCGCACGGAGGTGTTTCGTGCATCGTATCCGTTGCAGCGTCGCGTTATCAAACGCATGGTCGCGCGAGCGACGACACCGATTGCGTATCGCCCGATGCTTGACGCACCGACGACCCTGTTTGAAGCGAATTTTGCGTATACCCCCGAAGAATTGGCGGATATTATCATCTACAGCGCGCGACAGAATTTTATCAACAAATTGCCGTCGCTGCTTATAACGGCCGCGCTCATCGGCGCGGTGCTGGTGATGATGCTCGAAAATGTGTGGACATTTGTCGCGGCAGTCCCCGCCGTCGTGCTGTTGTCGTTTTTGATGTCGTCGCTGAATGCGGCATCGGCGGCAAAGCGTGTTAAGGAGATGCCCTCTTCGCGGTTGCAGGTGACGATCACCGATCGCGGTATCGATCAGGAAACGATCGGTCGCGTGTCCTCGGTCAAATGGCGCGGTGTGAAGCGTGCCACCGAGGCGGACACCTTTGTGGAGTTTACGCTTAACGGCGGTTTGATGTTGCGTATTCCCAAACGCGCGATCGAGGATATGGATGCATTCCGTGCCATTGTTGATCGCTATCATAAATCGTAAGCGCATTTCTCTATGTAAAAAGCGGCGAGGGACATGCCACGGCGAGATACATTCGACTTCGTCTCATCCGTGTCAGCCCTTAAGCGAGCGAACGCGAGTCGAATGGGTCTCGGATGAGACTTCGCTCAGTATGACGCGCCGCGGAACGCCACTTGAGGGCGTTCCCTACTTAGAAATATATTCGTTGCTAAAATCGCTATCATAAATCGTAAGAAACATCCCGAAAAAAAGGAGTTGGAATAGAATGGACGAACAGATCATCGGTACCGAACAGCAAGATGAGCGTTTGTTGACGGTGGAACTGCAAAAGGAAATGAAAAAGTCCTTTATGGAGTATTCCATGTCGGTTATCGTGGCGCGTGCGCTCCCCGATGTGCGTGACGGTCTCAAACCCGTTCACCGCCGTATTCTGTATACCATGCATGAAAATAACCTCACCCCCGATAAGGCATACCGCAAGTGCGCGGACACCGTCGGTGCGGTGCTGGGTCGTTATCATCCGCACGGTGACGCGTCGGTGTACGATGCGATGGTGCGTATGGCGCAGGATTTCTCGCTGCGTTATCCGCTGGTGGACGGTCACGGTAACTTCGGTTCGATCGACGGCGACCCCGCCGCTGCGTATCGTTATACCGAGTCGCGCATGAACAAAATGTCCATGGATATGCTCACCGACATCGAAAAAGACACCGTCGATTTCGATCCCAACTATGACGATCGTCTGAAAGAGCCGCGCGTGCTGCCGTCGCGCTTCCCGAACCTGCTGGTGAACGGCTCGTCGGGTATCGCCGTCGGTATGGCGACCGAAATTCCGCCGCACAACCTGTGCGAAGTGGTGGACGGTATCTGCGCGCTGATCGACGATCCCGATATCGATGTGTTTGAACTGATGGAACACATCAAGGGCCCCGACTTCCCGACGGGCGGCGTGATCATGGGTCATTCCGGCATCCGCGCGGCGTACGCCACGGGTCGCGGTCGCATCGTGCTGCGCGCGCGTGCGGAGATCGAGGAAACGCAAAACGGTCGCTACCGCATCGTTGTCAGCGAAATTCCTTATAAAGTCAACAAAACCAATATCACGAAACACATCGTCGAACTTGCCGATGACAAGCGCATCGAAGGCATTCGTGATGTGGTCGATCATTCCAATAAGGACGGTATCCGCATCGTCATCGATCTGGCGAAGGATGCCAACCCGCAGGTCGTGCTCAACCAGCTGTACAAATACACGCAGCTGCAGGTGACCTTCGGCGCGATCATGCTGTCGCTGGTGAACGGCGTGCCGCGCATCCTCACGCTCAAGGAGATGCTTGAGGAATATGTCAAGTTCCAATGCGAGGTCATTGAGCGCCGTACGCGCTTCGATCTGCGCAAGGCGAGAGAGCGCGAGCATATTTTGGAAGCGCTCAAGCGCGCGACCGACTTTATTGATGAAGTCATCCGCATCATCCGCCATTCGCCCGACATCCCCGAAGCGAAGCAAAAGCTCATGGAACGCTTCGGCTTTGACGATGTGCAGGCGGACGCGATCGTGAAGATGCGTCTCGGTCAGCTGGCAGGTCTGGAACGCCAAAAGATCGAGGACGAACTCGGTCAGCTGCAAATCCGCATCGCGGAACTGGAAAGCATCCTCGCCGATCATGCCAAAGTGCTTGCTATTGTGAAGGACGAGTGCCTGAAAATGCGTGACAAGTACGGCGACGAGCGCCGCACCGATATTTCCATGGTCAGCGGTGAGGTGGATATCGAAGACCTCATTCCCGAAGAGGATTGTGTGCTCACCATGACCCGCCTCGGCTACATGAAGCGTCAAGCGCTGGATGTGTATAAAGCGCAGCGCCGCGGCGGTCGCGGCATCCGCGGCATGACGACCCGCGAGGAGGATGTTGCCGACAAGATGCTGCTTTGCTCGACCCACGATTACGTGATGTGCTTCACCACCGAGGGTCGCGTCTATCGTTTGAAGGGATATGAGATCCCCGAAGGCAGCCGCACCTCGAAGGGTATGAATGTGGTCAACCTGCTGCCGCTCCAAGGCGAGGAAAAAGTCACCATGATGATTGCCGTGCCGTCCGATCTCGGCTCGGAAGGTCGCTATCTGTGCATGATCACCAAGAAGGGTATCATTAAGCGTACCCGCCTCGATGCGTATCAAAATTCCCGCCGCAACGGTCTGATCGCGATTGATCTTGACGAAGGTGACAGCCTCGTGCAGGTGCTGGAGACCGATGGCTATCAAACGCTGGTCGTTGCCACCCGTAACGGTATGGCGATCCGCTTTGACGAAAACGACGCCCGCGTCATCGGTCGTACCGCGCGCGGTGTGCGTGCGCTGTCGCTTGCCGAAGGCGATGAGGTCGTGGGCATGGAAGTGTGCCGTGAGGGCAGCTTGCTGCTCACTGTTGCCGAAACCGGCTACGGACGTTTGTCGCCGTTTGACAATTACCGCGTGCAATCGCGCGGCGGTAAGGGTCTGAAGAACTATCATGTTAACCGTTACGGTTACGTGGCGGGTATTCGTGTGGTCGATCCCGCGGATGATTTGATCCTCATTTCGTCCGACGGCATCCTCATCCGTATGCAACTCGGCGAAATCCGCGAATGCAGCCGCCCGTCGAAGGGCGTGCGCATCATGCGTGTTGCCGACGGTGCGCGTATCGTGTCGATGGTTACCGTCGAGCATGATGAGAACGCCGAAACCGTCAAACCCACCGAAACCGAAGGTGCGGATGAAGGCGGCGACGAAGGCGCAGAAGAATAATAAAGCGATAAAAAAAGAGTCCCCTTCGGGGGACTCTTTTTTCTGTGCCGTGAAAACAAAGCGGATACATCCCTTCGACTACGCCACGGCGCGTCATACTGAGCGAAGTCTCATCCGAGACCCATTCGACTACGCGCGCATAGCGCGCTGCGCTCAGGGTGACGCGGATGAGACGGAGTCGAATGTATCTCGCCGTGGCGTATTATGCACAAATCTGCGGCGAGCACCGTAGGGCGGGGGTTTACTCCCGCCGTAAAATGCATCATTCAAAGTCACGACAAACCTGTCTCTCCCTCAGCCAAGACGCTCGCCATAGATTTTGTAGTGGAATGAAAACAAAAAATCCCCGCTGCAGTCAGCGGGGATTTCCATAGTATCAGCGGCGTTTCTTGCGCGCACCGAACACTTCGCCGAAGAAGGCGGCGCACAAAATCATCACACAACCGACGATCTCATAGGTATCGAGTTGTTGTTGCGGAGCGCCGAGCAGCGATGGGGGCAACAGCGTTGAAATCAACACCGCCGTCACGGGATCGATATACGACAATACCGCCGTCGATTGTGCGGGCAGCTTGTTGGCGGCGCCGAAGAACAGCAAATACGCCACACCCGTATGCACCACACCGAGAATTAACATCGGGATGACCCAATTTTTCGAGAAAGTAATCGAACCGCCGTGCATCATCAGCGCATACGGCAGCGCCACAACAGCGGCAATGATCAACTGGAAGAAGGTGGTTTCTTGGGTGGGCATGCGCGTCATCTTTTTATTAAAGATCACGATCAGCGCATACAAGAGCGCCGCGCCGAGTGCCATGAGAATACCCGTCAGCACCAGCGGTTCGGAAGTGGATGCGCCCGAAATCAGCGCCGCGCCGACAACGGCGACCGCCGTGCAGATCACGCGCATCGCCGACAGGCGTTCTTTTAAGAAAATGGGGGAGAGGATCGTCACAAACACGGGCGCCATGTAATAGCACAGCGTCGAAATCGCGATCGAGCCCGTGTGGTCATACGACTCGAACAGCAAAATCCAGTTGGCGGCGAGCGCTACGCCCGATAACAGCAACCAGATAAAATTCTTTTTCACCGACGCTTTATTGATCGCGCTGCGGCGGAAAATCAGCATCAAGCCGACAATCAGCGCGCCGAGCAATGCGCGAAAACCGACGATCATCACGCTGGGCAGCGGGATATACGCAACGACCACGCCGATCGTGCCGAAAATCAGCATGGAAAGAATAAGCTTGAGATAGTTCATAACAGAAAGTCCTTTTTTATTCGTTATCGCTTGTGACCTTACCGAGCGCCAGCACGATCGCGCCGCCGATGGCAAACGCGACCACCGAGCCGAGGATCATCCAGATATTGGCGGTCATCTTATTAAGGTTGATAAAGACAATGGACAATGCCGACGCAGCCACCAGACCGAGCAGGAAGTTGAGGGTGGCAGCTTTGTTTTTCTTGAGCGCGAAGGCGGTGATTTTCGCGGAAAGCACAATGCCCAGCACCACGCCGACCGCGAAGAACGCCACAGGCAGGAAATGAACAAAATCGTTTGCCCAAAAATCGTTCCACACAGCGGTGAAAATCGAGAAATCGCCTTCTTTGATCGAAGCGATCGCCGCCTCGACAAAATCCTTCACGGCGGATGACACATTATTGATATAGCCAAACCACACGCGCTCGTAAAGACCGAGGATCATAAGCACCAGCGAGCCGCTGATGCCGGGCAACAGCATGGCAAAGCCCGCAACCGCACCCGCGATCGTCAGCAAACCGCAGTTGGTCCAGGAAAAAGCGGGAAGGGGATAGACTTCCGCACCGGCGGCTTCATTCGCCGCTTCCTCGGGGAACCACACAACCTTCGCTACCGTCAACGCGGCGACGATCGCCGCGCCGAGCAGCAACGGCAAGAGCTTCACCGCACAATTCGTCATTTGGGTTTTCTTAAACACCGGCACCGAAAAGGCAACCAGACCCACAAACCAAAACACGGTCGGCATGGGAACATACTCAAATAATTTTTCCAGCAGCAGCGAAAAGCCGAGGATACCGACCACGGTGCCGAGAATAACCTCCAGCAAGAAGAGGATATCCTTGCCGCGATGAGGGTTGTTCTTTTTCGTCACATCCGAGATCGCGTTCATCGTGCGGTCAAAGATGTTCATAATGGTCATCATCGTACCGCCGCTCACGCCGGGGATAACATTGGCAATACCGACGGCAACGCCGCCCGCTACTGCACGGATAGGTTCTTTCATAAACAATCGCTCCTTTTATCGGCTGGATAATGTATATATACAAATTCGGTGCGGAATTATTCCCAGTTTTTTGTCAGCGCCATCGCGGCGGCAATCGCTGCCAGCGGCGCGGTTTCACAGCGCAGGATGCGCGGGCCCATGGTAGCAAGCGCGGCGCCGCCTTCTTTCAGCGCGTCGATCTCGTCGGGGGCAATGCCGCCTTCGGGGCCGATCACCAGCGACAGCGCGGTTTGATTTTCGGCGATCAATGCGGGAAACGGCGCGCCGCCGCCTTCATAGCACACGATCGTCGGAGTATCTTTGAGCAGCGCCAACGCTTCTTTAAACGAAACGGGCGCGCAAACCTCGGGCAAAATGCCGCGTCCGCTTTGCATGGCGGCTTCGTCGGCAATCGTTTGCCAGCGCGCCTGCTTTTTGGCGGCCTTGTCGCCGATTTTGGCGATCGAGCGGCTCATTTCCACAGGTACAATGCGGCAAACGCCGAGCTCCACCGCTTTTTGAATGATCAGCTCGAATTTGTCGCCTTTGGGGAGTCCTTGATACAGCGTCAGCTTGAGCGACGGCTCGGCGGCGCTTTGGCGCACATCGTCGACCGCCAGCGTCACGGTGGTGCTGTCGATGGCGGTGATCGTGGTGTCGTATTCGGTGGAACGCCCGTCGCAAAGGAGCACCGCATCGCCGATTTTCAGGCGCAGCGAGCGCGACAGATGCACCGCGTCCTGCCCGTCGATCGTCAGCGTATCGCCGACCGCAGCAGGCGCTGTCATGGATTTAAAAAAGCGGGGCATAGCAGGGCCTCCTTTGCAAGAGTAAGGGATAGGTGATGAGCGAAAGTTGCGTCAGCTCTTAAGCGAAGCCACGGCGAGATACATTCGACTCCGTCTCATCCGCGTCACTCTGAGCGTAGCGCGCTATGCGCGCGTAGTCGAATGAGTCTCGGATGAGACTTCGCTCAGTATGACGCGCCGTGGCATACTATGCACAAATCTGCGGCGTGCATCGTAGGGCGGGGGTTTACTCCCGCCGTTTCCGGCCATCATCCCCTACAAACACCGTCACATTCTTCCAGTATAATCATACCAAAAAACGGTGTTGTTTGCAAGTAAAAAGCCTGTAACCTTATCGGTACAGGCGTTTGTAAGTTTCGGTATGGTCACCGCGCGGATGCACCAGCATGGTGGGCAGCACCCGCAAGCTTCCGCTGCGGGCGGCTTCGATCAGCACCAGCGACGGCGCGGCATTTTCGTGCGCCTGCACAAATTGCAGGCGGCGGGAGCAAAGCCCCGCGCGCGCAAGCGCCCCGAACACATCGGGCAGCCGTTCGGGACGGTGACACAGGCAAAAGCGCCCGTCATCCGTCAGCAGGCGCGCTGCCGCACCGCACAGGACATCGAGAAGATCGGGACGATCCTCGTGCCGCGCTGCCGCTTCGAGCGGATCGTGCGAGGGACGCGCCGCACCGTAAGGAAAATACGGCGGATTGCAGGTAACAAGCGTCATCGATCTCGCTTGCGGCATCGCGTTTTCGTTTGCCCAATCGGTTTCGTAAACCGCGATGCGCTCCATAAGCGAAAACCGCGCGATCGCTTCGCGCAGCAAAGCGGCAAACGCTGTTTCCCGCTCCACGGCAGCAATATGCTTGGGCGGGTCGCGGCGGCACCAAAGAAGCGGCAGTATGCCGCTGCCCGCGCCGAGATCGCAAACGGTGTCGTCTGCCGTCGGCGCAGCAAAGGCGGCAAGGCGCACCGCGTCTTCCGTGAAACGGCAGTTGTCGGTGACGGGAACGGCAAGTCCTCCGCCGATCGGTTCATAGGTGACGGTCATTGGTTTTCTCCTTTTTGAAAAGCAGCGTGGTTTGAAAAAGGTGACACCTCATCCGCCTCGCTGTGCTCGGCACCTTCCCCTCAAGGGGAAGGCTTTTTGCGTAAAGAAGGCACCCAAACGGGTGCCTTCTTTTAAGTGGTTGCGTTGATAACAATATGCTGTAAAATATCCTCGCACACACGGTCGAAATATCGCGTGATTTCCAAATTGGAATAACGCAAAACCGTAAGCCCCTTGCTCACCAGATACGCATCGCGAATGAGATCGTCGCTTCGTCCGTGCTCTTCGTAGTGTTGTGATCCGTCAAGTTCAATCACCAACTTAGCATCGGCACAATAAAAATCCACAATATAGCGACCAATCACCTTTTGACGATGAACAGTGACAGGAAGCGATTTCAAGAAATCGTACCATAAATGGCGTTCTTCTTTCGTCATACGGCGACGCAATGCTTGTGCATGGGGCGTTAAATATGAGCGGCGACCATGAGCCATAAAGGTATCTCCCGACAAGCCTTCCCCTTGAGGGGAAGGTGCCCCGTTAGGGGCGGATGAGGTGTCACCGCCGCAAG
>JAZURB010000109.1:0-5070 GCA_045605945.1 Acutalibacteraceae bacterium | reverse complement strand
CGCTTGGCCTCCGACTTTTATGTTGCGCCTTTTCTGGATGTCTTTGATGGCGTTTATTTTATGGAAGGTGTTTGACAGAAAGACGGAGCGTCCGTCGACAGGTATTCTTATTGCCGCCAATATTGTCGCTGCCCTACTGTTCGCGGCGGGGCATCTGCCCGCCACGGCAACCATGTTGGGGCTTTCTCCCATGATCGTATTTCGATGCTTTTTACTCAACGGCGGCGCAGGTTTAGCGTTTGGTTGGCTATACCGAAAATACGGTTTGCGGTATTCCATGATCGCTCACGGCGGATGCCATATCGTATCAAAGCTGATTTGGATTTTGTTTCTATAAGCTGCGAGCCGATAGGAAAGTAAAAAACTCCTCGATTTCGTCAAAGGATCTCGGAGGAATAATCGACAGCAACGCAAGGCAAAGCCGTATTTTATCGGGCTTTGCCTTGCGTTTTTCGTTTTTAAGCGGTATAATAGGGTTATCGTATAAAGTAAAAGAAACGGTTGATCGCCATTTCACGGTAAAGGGGTGTGCAGATTGGAAAACAAAGAGCCGAGCGGACGCTTTCGAAGTGAAGCCAAATCACTTGCCGAGATCGCGCTGCGCAAGGGTCTGCAGATAGGGACCTTTCTCGGAGCAAAAGCCGCCTACGATTCTATTTTCAAGCGATACGAAAAGCGCGACATCCACACCATATTCGGCGAATTCGATTACAGTCGCGTCGAAGAAAGGCTGCCGCGTACCGCTTTCTTCTTCCCCAGCGGTCGGTGGAAACTCCAAGGCTATTTTTATCCTTGCCATAATCCAAAGGGTTTGGTTGTGGTGTGCCACGGCATGCACGCCGGTGCGGATGATTACCTTCCGTTTATCGAATTCTTCGTGAACAACGGATACGCTGTGTTTACCTACGATTGCCAAGGCACCTATGCTTCCGAGGGCGATTCTACGGTTGGTATGTGCACGCCCTTGGTGAATTTGGATCACGCATTAACCTATATTGAAAACGACAGGCAGTTGTGCAAGTATCCGCTGTTTTTGTTCGGTCACTCTTGGGGAGGTTATGCGGCAACCTCGGTGCTTTCCATTCACAAAAGCATCCGCGGCTGCGCTGCTGTCGCGCCGTTTAACAGCGGTTATACGCTGTTTGCGGAAAAGGGAGAACAATATACGGCGCCCTTCTCGGATATGTTTAAAATCGATTATCCGGAAGAGTTTTTGAACACCTATCAAGCGCAGTTGTTCAAAGACTATATAAAGTACAATGCCGTTGACGGTATAAACAGCACGAATATTCCCGTCTATATCGCCCACGGCAAGCGCGACTTTGTGATCAGCTTTGATTATCAATCCGTTATTTCCCATAGGCACGAAATTCGGGAAAAGAATGTGACCTATTACATCGGCACCGATGCGCAGGCGGGACATAACACCATTTTACATTCGACGCGGGCTGTTGCTTATCAGGAGAAGATCAAAAAAGATCTCAAACAGTTGAAGAAGGATCTCGACAGGGAACTTACACAAGAAGAGTTGATCGCGTTTTGCAACGGTGTTGACCATGCCTTGTACAGCGAGATCAACACGGAAATGATGCAGGAAATTCGGAATATGTTTAATGGGACATTAGAATAAAACCAACGGATATATGGAGGTGCTTTCAATGAATGAAAGTCCTTTTCTCGGGCAAGAAGATGTGAGGCCTGTGTTGCCCACCCCAAACGAGCATTATATCGTGCAGTACGATTCTTTTGAATTGGCGCGACTGTATCGTGCGGCGAAACGACCGATAATCCTATGGTTTGCGCTGTGGTCGGTAATTATGGTTATTGCACTGTTTGCTATTGCCGCAGCGGATGCCCACGCGTCGTTTGCCCTTTTGTGGTTTGTGGTGTCAGGTGTCGGTGTTTTTCGTTTTGCCCGCACACTGAAGCGTATCAAAACGATCTGGGAAAATAATATCGAAAAAATGCGCCGCACTACTTATGACTATGCGGTGTATGATACATATTTTGTGCTGCACACCTATCGCGATAATGAGCTGATGCGTTTTGAAAAATTCGCGTGTTCGGATATTCAGCACATTCGCCCGACAGCGGAATTTCTCGCGTTTGAAATCAACGGGCAAGCATTCTATCTTCGGCGAAATGAGATTCCGCGCACATCCGCGCTGTTTTACGGACATCAAACAAACGGGCACATTGCCGCGTTAGAAACAATGCCGTGGCGTATCGCATCGGTCGTCCTGTTTTGGGCATCCATTGCCGCATTACTCGGTGCTATGATCACGCAAGGTTGGTATTGTGCCGAGCACCTGCAAGGGGCTGTCTTTTCGCGCGCTCTTGAGGGAATGTGGCTGTTTTTCCTGTTTGTTCCGATTCCTGCTGCGTCGTTGGTATTCGGTATCGCGGCAAAGAAAAAGCAATACCGCTTTACCAAAAATATCGTAATCGCCGCAATCACGATCCCGATCCTGTGCCTTTACGGCTCCTTTGCATTTGTTTTCGGTGGTATGTATGATCACAGCGATGCTGCGGTTGTACGCGTCGAACAGGCGCTATCGATGGAAATTCCCGCATACAATTACATCGCGACAGAAGAACGCAATCCGGATGAGTCAATCCATTCGCGAAACGCCGCCCGCTATCTGACCAATGTGTGCTTTGATGAAGATGAAGCTACTGCTTTTGAAGCGAGTATGGATGAGCGATGGATGCACGCAATCCCGACAACACTTCAAGGAATTGCCGCCGAAGACGTGTTTGACTCGAAATACGATCGGTTTCTGCTATATAACACGGACACTGCCGCATACAACGCGATCCCCGAAAAGGACGGTACATATACGTTTATCGGACTGTATTACAGCACCGAGGATAACGTCATGGAAATTGCCGAATATACGGTTGTGTACACACGCGGCTCAAATGTATAACCTTCTCCCCGCTATCGTTTGCGATAACGGGGAGCTTTTTGGTTTTTAAAAAATGTTTGTCACTTAGTATTGCCCACTGCACGGGAATAGGATAAAACAAATATAATTAGGGCGAATATACTTTGCTTGCTTTTTTGTGTTCATCCTGTATAATATTATTAAACCTAAACGAAAGCGGGTAAGTTGTGTGACGGCGGCATATATTTCCGAAATCGAATATGACGGTCGGATCGATCGGCAATCGTATTTGCACGAGTTGCCTGTCATCAAGCATTTGGCGGTGCATCGGCAAATGCATTTTACCGCTCCCGTGACCTTTTTCGTGGGCGAGAACGGCACGGGAAAATCGACGCTGTTGGAAGCGATTGCGGTGGCATACGGTTTTAACCCCGAAGGCGGGTCGAAGAATTTCACCTTTTCCACCAATGCGACCCATTCGGAGCTTCACAAGCATCTTTCCGTCGGCAAGCGGGCGCATCCGAAAGACGGCTTTTTCCTACGCGCCGAAAGTGTGTATAATGTGGCGACCAACATTGATGATATGGACAAAGAATCCTCATTTGATCCGCCCGTTATCGACAGTTACGGCGGGGTGTCGCTGCACGAGCAATCGCACGGCGAGAGCTTTTTATCAATCGTGCAAAACCGCTTTTTCGGAGACGGCGTGTATATCCTCGACGAGCCCGAGGCGGCGTTATCGCCGATGCGGTTGCTGACATTGATCGCCGAGATCCATGCGCTTGTGAAAAATCATTCACAGTTTATCATCGCGACCCACTCCCCCATGCTGATGGCGTTCCCGGGTGCGCAGATATGGGAGTTTTCCAAGGACGGCATTCGTCAAGTCGATTATAAAGATACCGCGCATTATCAAATCACCCGCCGCTTTTTGGAAAACCCCGAAAAGATGTTGCGGTATTTGCTGGATGATACGGATGTATAACCCCGAAAACCTCAGATGAAAATCCGAGGTTTTTTGCGTCGAGATTTCTGTTTTTATTATTGCCGACAGCGAAGAAATATGGTAAAATATCTATAATTAGGGTGAATATGCTTTGCCTTGGTATAATAAGAGGTGGGTTATGAACAACAAACTCGTCAGCGTATGCATTAACTGCTATAACGCCGAAAACACCATCGCCGCTACGGTGCAGGCGGTGCTTGACCAAACTTACACCAATTTGCAGGTGATCGTGGTGGACGATTGCTCCACCGACGGTACTCTTGATGTGTTGCGCACATTTCATGATGACCGTTTAATTATTCATCCGCTCGCGGAGAATGATCATATTTCCTTTGCCAACAATACAGCGCTGCGATTGGCGACGGGCGAGTATATCGCGCACACGGATGCCGATGATATTTGGGTGGCGGATAAACTGGAAAAGCAGATCGCCTTTTTGGAGGCGCATCCCGAATACGGCGCGTGCTTTGCACTGGCGCGTATGGTGGATGAGGATGACAACGAGGTGGACGACAACCGTTTCCGCGCGGAAAATTACAGCCAAGCGGAAATGTTCCGTTATTTGGTGAGCAAAGGCAACTACTTGAATCATTCTTCGATGGTGGCACGCAAAGAGGTGATCGAGAAGGTCGGCGAGCACGATACGGCGCTGCTGTATTTTCACGATTACGATTTTTGGGTGCGCATGTCTACAGTTTGCGCCATGTATATTATGGATGAGAAACTGCTGACCTATCGCATTGCAACGGGCAGCAACAGTTATATGACCCCCGAAAAGCAGCAAGCGCACATCAACGAATTTGCCCGTGTGGCGTATGAGCGCATCGTGCATTGTCCCGATGAATTGTTCCTCGAGGCATTTGCCGATAAGCTGCGTTTCCACGGTGAACACACGCCGATACATACCGCACTGGAAAAGGCGTTTGTGCTGACCGACCAGCTGCTTTATCTCCCCCGCAACAGCGCTCTTGCCATGCGCCGTTTGGACGAATTGATGAGCGACCCTGCGCATATGGCATGCGCCAAAGCGGATTTCGGTTTTACGGTGCATGATTTGTATGCACTTCATCAGCAAACGGTATTTCACAATGCCGATGAAGCCGAGCAGGACAAAGCAACGATTGTTCACCTGCATAATCTTTATGCGATCCTGGAGCAGCAAAAGGCGGCTATGGC
>JAZURB010000108.1:0-20323 GCA_045605945.1 Acutalibacteraceae bacterium | reverse complement strand
GACTCGAAATCAGGTAGCCTTCACGGGCTCGTGGGTTCGAATCCCACCGCTTCCGCCAAAAAAAGAGGGTATCCCGTTTGGGATACCCTCTTTTTTCTATGGTGGTATTCGAAAAACCGAATAGCGCGCGTTGCAAAATAGCGCGCGTTGCAAACGCTCCTCGCGCCTGTATTTACAAGCTCATCTTCAAAATATCACGGGCATCGGCGGTGTTGATCAAGCCGTCGCCGTTGATATCGGTACGCGCTTTTTGCGCTGCGGTAAGTGTGACAATATCCAGCGAGCTTTGCAGCACCGTGCGCGCGTCAGCCGTGGTGATACGACTGTCGTCATCGACATCACCCATACGAATCTGCAACACGCCGTCTTTATAAAGCGCGCCCGTTCCGAAATAGCTCACGTGCGCTGTCGGGAACGCATCGGCTGTGATACGATTTTCGCCGTAGAGTCCGATTTGCAGCTCCTCTCCCAACACCTCAAGCGCCGTTCCGTCACGCCCGACCAGCGTCAGATCGGTCAGCTCCAACCGCGCCACCGTATCGGCTGTCACCACGGTAATCGCTTGCGGAAGCGTGCCTTTGAGCACGGTGTTTTCCGTAATATACAGCGTATGGCTTGTCGACATATACTGAGCGCCGTCCACTGCGACGAACGGGTTGAGCCCCAGTCGTTCGTCGCGTTCACGGCGTGCATTGTCGCGCGCGTTACGGCGTATTTTCACGAGCTGCTCTACATCACTTGTCAACGCCGCCTTTGCCTCGGCAGGCAAATCGTTTGCGGCTGTTTGCAACGCGTTGATTGCCTCCTGCGCCGCATCCGACTCGATCCCCTCGATGCGGAGAATCATGACCGCACGGTCGATAACCGCATGAAGCGCCGCTTGCGCGTCGCTGTCAACGGCACCCAGCTCATACATCTTGTCCACACGAAGCGCCGTCGTATCTTCAAGGTAACGGATGGCCGCGTAAGCCGCTTTCCCTGTCGGCGTGACCGCCGGCTGACTCCACACGTGTTCAACATAACTCTCGATCACATTGCCGAAGGTCGCCACACCCGCCGCATCCGCCTGACGGATCTGTCGCACCCAATCCGCTTCCAAGGCGGCATTATTATACCCGATCGACACGCCCGTGCACACATAACGATCGGTGTTGCGTTCCACCCATCCTTGCGTGGTCGCGCCGGGAACATGATAACCGTAGGACATGGGGAACAGAATATCTATGTAGTCGTTTTCCAACCACGCGCTCACATCCTGCAAGCTGTCATTGAGGGCGGTTGTTATCTCGGGGTTGGGCGAACACGTCAAGCTTATCGCCGGATGTTTTTCGGTGAGAAGCGCGCGGATCTGCCCGATGAACGCGGTGATATAATCCGCGCGGAACTGTACCCAATCGGCATTTTTCCAGTAGGTTTTCGATGTCAGATCTACGCTGCGATATGCGGGATACTTACTCTTAAACGCAGCGACCGTCTCGGAATCATATCCAAACTCATGGATGCCGTCGTTGGGGTGACGGATATAGTCGATCTGAAAGCTGTCGATGGCATAATGCCCGCAAATATAATCAATGGTGTTCAACAAAAACTCACGCGCGCCTTGACTGGCGGGATTGAGCCAATAGCCTTCCTTACCGCTGCTCGCCGATCCTGACACCAACGAGCCGTCGTGCGCCACATTGAGCCAGTTGTAATAGCGAGACGACTCGCCGTTGGCTTCGATATCCTGTCGGATCGTTTTGCCGATACCGTATTCATCCAACGGATCTTTGTCGGTGGTATTGTTGAACAACTCATATCCGACATAAAGCACTTCCCACCACAGATGGCACTCCATATCGTACTGACGGCACAGCTCGATCGTGCGCTGTAACATATCGTACGGCTCGGTCAAATACGGATTGCGGCCGCCCATCGATGTGGGCACCAGATACGGATTGTGTTGATAACACAATCCTTCATAGGTGGCTTCCTGCGGATCCACGGGGAAAATGGTGACGGAATTGTAGAAGCCTTCCACAAACACCATATTATAACCGTATTCCTTGAATTTGGAAATATTCGTTTCCAGCTGACTATCCAATTCCTCTTCGGTATACAGCGCGCCGTTATCGTGCATCGGACGCCACCAGACGGCGCGCATTTCCACGGAACAGATCTGCGTATCCACCTCTTGCATCTCACGGTAATTTTGGTACAGCGTCGCCATATACGGCTCCATCTCTTGGATGCTGCTCATCGACTGCACCGCTTGCGCAACGGCCGCAATATTGTTATACAACGATTCCAAGCGGGCGGTATCCACCGGCTTAAATGTTGTTTTTGCCTCGTTCAACATCGCGGCGGCCGAGTCTTCGATCGTCACCGTGACATCCGCATTCGTTTCACCCGCCACCAACAGCGCCGCCCGCTTGCCTGCGGCTGCATCGTAAAGAAGCTGTACGCTGTTCGCACCGATGTTCACCATCGCACCGGGTGCCGCATATTCCTTAAACACTTGTGCGCCGTTGATATGCGGTATGCCGCCTTTATCGCCGTCGAGCGGCGAGCTGCCCACCACGAGTGCAAAATAGCCCTTGGGGATGGGGTTGATCTCCTTGCCGCCGAAATCCACCACATAGCCGCGATGGTTGGCTTTGCCGTCGGCACCGTAGCCCGTGGCTTTGCACAGGATCGTGCTGCTCCAAATCGAAGCCTTTGTGACCTCCTTGCCGCCTTCGACGATCTCGAAGATATACGAACGACTGATCTCGAGCGGTTTCGATTCATCGGTAAATTTCGAGTCATCGGTCGTGCGGTACACACGATACGCATTGTCGGTCAGGGAGATGTAATCGCCGAGTTCGATATTCGCCATCAAACGATCGGCCTTATCCCCGTGTCCCGACAGCACATATCCGTTTTTCGGAATGGCCATATTGCCGCGTTCATGCTTGTCTGTCACAAAACCGAACTCATTGACAGCCACCTCCGCACCCCATTGATTGGTGCATGTATAGTTCGCACCCGATGCATCGTACATGGCTTTATAGGCGGCATTGCCGGCATACATCTGCGGCTCGGCTTTTTTGAAATCAAATCCATACGCGTATTTGATCAAGGTATCTTCCTTACGATTCACATTCGTACCCGTGATCGTGTCGCCGATCACGCATTTGCGCGGTGCGTAATCGTCCGTAAGCGTCGGTGATGCCGCCGCAAATGTCACGGCAGGCAGCGCGCCCAACAACATCGCCAAGCACAGCAGCACGGCCAACACGGTTTTTCGTTTCATCACGTTCCCCTCCTATGCGTTGCTGAAATCGGATATTCCATTATACCATGTATCGGCATCCATGTAAAGAATCCCCGTGCGACACCTTTTACGGAGTCGCGCGGGGACAATACGGTTATTCTTCTGCCGGAAACAGGTACATTTCATCGGGATAGGTGTGACGCTCGTGCTCTGCACCCGTCGTTTCATCCACCACCGAGATCACGCAGGTACCCGCTGCGTTGATATCAAACGCTTGCGCACGGATGGCATAGATCGACAGTTGGAAACATGCCTCCGCCGCATCAAGGCTGCTGTAGCCGGCGCTTTCCGCCGTCGCTTTAACAAAGGTGAAATCCTCGTTCACCTCGGCGGCATATACCGACTCGAATGCACCGGTCGCCGTGCCGTTCACAATTTCATCGCGACATTCCTGCTGCACCTTTTTCACATAATCCTCATAGCGGTCGCCCGCAATGGTATACGTCACCGACATATCGTCGTTACGCACCGCATCGATAAACCCGTCGGCCTTTTGCGCCGAGGAAAGCACCTCGCTCTCGCCTTCCATCAACAGTCCGGCATGGATCGTCACTTGAACATCGCCGTTTTCCAAGCGTTCGACAAGCGGTACGACCACAGGGACCGGTTCTTCGGGGAAATAGGGCTGCACATCGTCGGTCACTTCGCCGACGATCGGCTCGTCGAGCGCTACGGGGTCCCCGCACGCACAACAGCACAGCAACAAACTCAACACACACACCGTTAACAACACACGTTTCATATATGTATCCTCCTTTTATCCCATTTTCATGCCACGGGTAAACCCGTTTTTACACACAACAGCAGCAGGTGCACCCTGCACGCACGATGAAACGATCTCGCACACGCGCTCAGCCGATTCATCGGTCATATATAAGACGGCAAAATGCAACGCCGTCATTTCGGACAGCTTATCCGCCGTATACAGCGGTACACTGTTAAGCAGATCGGTACAGCCGTGAGAACACATCAGCGGGAATGCCGCGCCCTTGCGGTCAATCAGCACACGATCCTGTTTACAACCGCCGCAGCCCTTTACCGCTTTGGCGGGACAATTACGCAGCAGCATCAGCGGCAAGCGTCCGTAAACGATCGCGCCGACAGGCAGCGGCGTTTCCCGCGCAAAGCGCATTTGCGGCGCGGATAATTCCGGCGATAAGGTCGCCGCGACCAAGCCGTCACGCGCGTGCACGACCAGCGTTTCGCGATTAACCGTGTGCAATCCGAAGCCGCCGATCACAGCAAATCCCTCTTCGGCAGCAACACGCAGCGCACCCACATGATGCACCGCTGCCGCTTTAATGCCCGCTGCCTTCGCGGTGCGCAACTCTTCACGCACCGCATCCTCGCAGCCGAACATACCGCGCGGAAGCTCCACTGCCACCGCACCGTATTTGCTCATTTCAGCGAGCGTTTGCGCCGTCGTATTCGACGGCACGATGACAAGCGCCGCTGTTTCGGCGACCGCTGTCGACCACTGCGCAGCATTCTGCAGCCGTACAACAAACGACGGTGTTTGCGGCGCCGCCACCGCCGTAAACGGTGATGGCGGTGGCGACTCAAAGGGGATCGCTTCGCGCCTTTCACGCTGTGCAGTCAGGGCGTCGATCGCCTCGCGTCGCAGTGCATTAAGCGCCGAAAGCGGCGCATCCGCATCGGTATCCCGTTCAACGCGCAGCGCATTCACCGTATACGGCGTGCCGCCGAGTTTCCCGAGCGCCGCCTCGATGCGATCATCGGCAAGCGGCGCATCACTTACACGCGGCACCTCGCCGATCGCCGTCGCTCGGTGACCTTCCTTGTCAGCAACCGTCAGCGAAAGCGGGATATCCTTTTTCATCAGACAATGCATGTCCACGGCAACCGATGCGCGTTCTTTGCGATACAGCGCCGAAAGCCTCTTGATCGCCGCGGGAGCAGCGGTCACATCCTCTTTGGTGCGGCTGCCGAACATCGCGATCGTGCGCTTGCCTGTAAAATACCCGTCGGTGAAACCGCTGCGGGAAAAAACACTCTTCAGATCCTCAAGCAGCGCCGCGTCAGGCGGTGTGCCGTCAATAGCCGCGCGACACGCGCTGACCGCTGCCGCCACATATTCGGGGCGTTTCATGCGTCCCTCGATTTTCAACGAATCCACGCCCAGCGCCGCGAGCTTTTGCACATGGGCGAGCATGGAATTATCCTTAAGGCTGAGCGCGCGATCCTCCTCGCGCGGGGCAGCGCCGACGCAAAACGGCAGACGGCACGGCTGGGCGCACTGCCCGCGATTGCCGCTTCTGCCGCCGAGCATCGCCGACAGCAAGCATTGTCCCGACACGCTCATGCACAGCGCACCGTGCACAAACACTTCTATCTCACAATCACGGTCACCGCAAGCGGCAATTTCGCTTTCGGTCATTTCGCGCGCGAGCACTACGCGGGAAAATCCGTCATTTTTCAGTTGTTCCACACCCGCGGGAGTATGGCAGGTCAGCTGGGTGGACGCATGCAGCGTCAGCTGCGGAGCGGCGCGATGAATCGCTGCGGCAACGCCGCGATCCTGCACGATCAAGGCGTCCACGCCCAGCGCCGCAGCACGCGCGGCATCGGCAAGCGCCGCCGCCGTTTCATCCTCGCGTACCAGCGTATTGAGCGTCATATGCACCGCCACGCCGCGCGCATGACAATAGCTGACCGCTTCGCGTAAAGCAGCATCGTCAAACGGTTGCGTATGCTGGCGGGCATGAAAACGGCCCGCTCCCAGATACACCGCATCGGCACCGCATCGCACGGCGGCGATGAGCGCTTCGGGGGAGCCCACGGGAGCGAGCAGTTCGGGTTTTTTCGGGGCGAGGGACATCACAGCTCCTCCATGTCGTCCAAAATCTCTTCAAAGCTGGACAGCGGACGCGCGGGCGGTGTTTTCACCGTCGGGGCGGGCGGCGCCGCTTGCGGAACAGGCGTCGGCGTCTTGGCGGTACGCAGCGCAATCATCTCTTTGGAAAGGCGATCGACTTCGGCGCGCGCATTCGCAAGCTGATCCTTCAGATGCTCGCAATCGTCCACCACGCGCTTGAGCTGCAGACGCAGCTCCTCGGCGGCGCGCGTCTCCTTGGTCGCCTTATCGGCGTTTTGCAGCGCGGTGAGTACCGCCGCCATGGTGGTGCTCATGCGGAAATCCGCCGTGACGATCTCGGACATTTGGGTGTCCACCTGCGCAACCAGATCACGCATATACGACAGCGAGTCGTCCGACACCAGCGTATAGCTCGTGCCGCAAATATTCGCCTTCAATCGATTAAGCGCCATAAAAACCGTTCCTCCCTCGGCGACCCGACGGGCGCGCCGTGCGTACTTTTTCTTCATTATACACTGCTTTTTCGCAAAAATCCAGCCTTTTTCCCATTCCGCAAAAATTTCCGCGAAAAAAATCGAAGTTGGGGATATTCAAGCGGCACTTTTTGTGCTATAATCGGGTATTATAACAGTTTTCGGAAAGGAGTGTGCCTATGCGTCGCCGTTTACTTGCTGCTGCGGTTACCGTTTTGTTGCTTGCGGCGGTGCTGTGCGCGCCGCTGACGGCCTCTGCCGCCTATCCCCTGCCTCAAGATAAACATATTTACGCCCGCAGTGCGATCCTCGTATATATGGGTACGGATGTTTCCGCCGATATGGTGATGTTCGAGCAGAATGCCGACGAACATCTCTCTCCCGCAGGCTTGGTGCGCATTTTGGTCGGATTGTATGCCTGCAAGGTGCTGGAGGATCAGAATATGGATCCCGATGCGGTGACGGGCACCTTCACCAAGTCGCTGAAAGAGTCGCTTTCCGAAGGCAATGTGCGCGATTTGTACACCGTGAAAATGCAAGAGGGCGATGTGTGGACGGTCAGCGATCTGCTGAACATTGCCATGCTGCAAACCGCCGCCGACGCGGTGACGACGCTGGCGGTCACGCTGGCAGGCTCGCGCGAGGCGTATGTTGACGGCATGAACGCGATGCTCAGCGAAATCGGCTGCACCGACTCGCATTTCACCAATATTTACGGATTGGACGACCCCGAGCAATACACCACCGCACGCGATATGTATCGCATCCTGCGGTATGCGTCGATCAACTATTCGCTGCTGACCGACATTCTCTCCCAATCGGAATACACGGTGCATCCCGTGGAAGGCGAGGTCGATTCCTGGCCCGCCACCAACGAAATGCTGCGTGCCAGCTCCCCGTTTTACTATTCGCCCATTGTGTACGGTCGCTCGGGCTACACCGATTCGATCGGTCAAGCCTCGGCGTCGGTTTGCCGTGACGACGGTTATGAATATATGACCGTTGTGATGGGCTGCGACGGCGGGCAGGATGAAGAAGGCGAGGATATCGACGGCGAAGCGTTCACCGACACGATGACGCTGTGCCGCTGGGTGTATAATGCCTTCTCCTACAAAACGGTGGTCAGCAAAAACCAACCCGTCAGCCGCGCCAAGGTGCGTCTCGCATGGAGCACCGATTCGGTGGCGCTCGTCGCGGCGCGCGACCTCGAAGGCATGCTGCGCAACGAGACGGATGTCAATTCGCTGCGCTACGATATTGTGCTTAATGACGAGGCGGTGACCGCTCCCGTTGAACAAGGCGAAATTTGCGGCACCGCGAAAATCTACGACGGCGACGAGCTGATCGGCGAAGTCGGTCTGTGCGCCGCGGAATACATCCCGCGCAGCCAGCTTCTCTTTGTTCTCAACGGCATCTGGACGATTTTGACAAGCCCCGTGATGCTCATCCTCTTTGCGCTGGGCGCCGCCCTGTTTATCGGCTATATCGTGATCGGGTATACGCACACGCGCTCCCGCCGCAAGAAAAAGCAAAAGAAAGTCAAACGCTATCGATAATGCAGAAAGCACCTTCCTTCGGGAAGGTGCTTTTGTTCTTTATTCTCGTAGGGAGCGCCCTGCGCGGCGTTCCGTTTTCGCGGCGCGGCACACAGGCCGCGCCCTACGAGGTTACCGCAAATTTGCGTTGCTCTATACAACAACACCCCCGACCGCCGGTCGGGGGTGTTTCCTTTAATACGGGGTGACGACGGGGTCGCCGTTCAAATAATTGCGATATTGCTTCACAAAATCTTCGGCATCCGAGATGCTGACTGCCGACTCTTCGCCGTCATCGGCAACGCACAGATAGCGGCTGGCGGTCATCTCATACAGCGTGATCGTCAGCGGCGCGGTGCCGTCGTTGAAGGTCAGTTCCCATTTGAGCACCGGCTCGCCCGAGGCGGTCGCGCCCGCTTCCTTATCATCCACCTTATGAATACTCATCATCAGCGCGTACAGCGTGCGGAAATCCGCCGTGCCGTAGGTTTTGCCGCCCGCCTTGACGACCAGCTGATCATCGCGCTCTTTCTTATTCGGATAGTGGGTCAAAGCAAAGGTCGTCGAGGTGCCCTGATCGGTGATCGCGATGGTATCCACCGTGGTGATATCCTTCATGAACAGCAGCTTGCTGACCAGATCAACATAGGACAATTCTGCCCACGGCACGGATGCGGGGGCAAGCAGATAGACAATGTCGAGTCCGTCAACCAGGGCGTAATAACAGCCGTCCTCGTTTGTGCCGCCGAGCATCACCATATGCTCGCGGTCATTATAGTGCGTTGTAACCGTGCCGCCGTTTTCGCCCGATGCAGAAGCGGTGACCGCCAGTGTGAATGCGGCAACGGAATGGGGATCGGACAAGCCGTAAGCGTCCAGATCCGCTGCTGTGGGGTGCGCCATCTCCACGCCGCTCGCGATAAGCGACGTCATCTTGCCGCTCATGGTGCTGAACAGATCGGAGTCGATCGAGCGCAGATACGGCTTCTTGATATAGAAGGTCGACATATAGGTCAGCGCGGGATAGGACGCATCGGTATCGGTGACGATCTCGATCGGTTGCTCGCGACAGGTACCCGTCAGCCACAGGCGGAACAGGCTTGCCTTGCCTGCGGTATCGTCGGGATTTGCCGCAGGCGGCGCAATGAGCGTTTTGCCGATGAGGTCAACGCCGCGCACCATAAAGCCATCGGCGATCGCCGCATCGACGATATACAAGGTGCTGTCGCCCTCGAGGCGGCAATAATAACCGTCCGAGCCCTTCGACGCGCTGCCCAGCAGCACGGTCGCGGTCGTGCCGTCGTGATAGGTGACATTCACGGTCGCGGTCGGGGCATCAAAGCCGTATGCCGCGTCGTCCTCATTGACGGGCGGCTTGGACAGCGCCGTTAAATACGCCAGATTGTCGCACAGCGCGGCGATCGCCGCGGAATCGACGGGCAGGTCGTTATAGGTCGTCACCGCCATCGTGCCGTCATCATCGGTGGCGACGGTGAAGGCATCGTTTTCGTTTTGGATATCGATCGTGAGCACAGGAGCGCTCACTTCGCCGCCGTTGGCGTTGTGACGCTTGTCGATCACGACAATATCGGGAGCGGCGGTAGTGGTTGTGGTGGTTTCGTCATCAACGGCGGGGGTATCGTCGTTTTTCAAAAGCGCGAACACGCCCCACAACCCCGCCGCGACAACCACCAGCGCCACCAGCGCGATCACAAGATTTCTTACGCGTTTACTCATAAGCGTCTCCTTCTCACGAACACGACGATCGCGATAAGCACCAGCAACGCAGGCAGACCGATCGTGAACACATAGATGCCCAGCGCGGTCGGCACCTTACTGCCGCCGAAATCGAGCGTCTCGCCCGAAAGCGGTTTATCCGACACAGTGATCACGCTTTCGAGGCCCGTCAAACCGCGGAACACAGAGAGGAACAAATCCTCGTTGCATGCGGAGGTGATGTCCATCGTCGAGGAGGACGCGAACATCACGGTACCGTACACCATGACATCGGTGGTATAATAGCGGTTATCGTTGTTATCGTAGATGCGATCGGTCGTGAACGCCGCGCCCGCAACGGGATACTCCGCCGCGTCCTTCGTCTCGATGGTGGTTTCCTTATCCTGCACTGCCGACAACGCCTGCGCGAGATCCTGCACCTTTGCCGTTTCGCCGAAGGTGAAGAGCGTCTTGGCATAGGTGCTTTCGTCGGTCGAGGAGGTGATCGTCACCTTCAGCGGGCGGCACAGCGGCGCCAGCGCGCGCTGATTCAACAACCCCTTTGTGAAGTCAGTTTCGACCACGTTCGCATACGCGTTATATTGATCCATGTTATACACGTTGTTGGCGTCGGTCTCGCAAACGAGCTGATCAAGCACCTCGATGCCGTATTCATCGCTGAGCATTTCCTGCAGGTTGGGCAGGCGCGTCAGCGGGTTGATGAACACCACCAGATCGCGCTCGCGCTTGCCGTCGTTATCCAGCCAGCCGCGCAGCTTGGCGATCTCGTCCGCCGTATAATCGGAGGAGGCGCCCGCAATGATGAATACATCCGCATTTTCGGGCGGCTCGGCAGAAGCCGCGATGTTCAACTCGGACACATCGCAGCCGTTGTTGTTGAGCAGCGACTTCAGGTTGCCGATAACATCGGCGACCTCCTCGTGACCCGTAAGGAACACCACATTTTTCACCGCCGTCGCGCTGACAAGGTTGATTTTTGCCGCCAGCACGCTCTCCACCTCGGAAGAATAATCGTAGGTGTAGGTGGTGTAGTTCGCTTCGTAGGAATACAAATCGTTAATATGGCAGGTCTGATAACGCTCGCCGCACAGAAACAAAATCGAGCCGTTCGACACGCTGTACGCTTCATATTTGGTGGCGAGAGTCGGGTTGGCATCGAGATCCACAAAGCGATAACTCACATTGCCGCCCGACAGCGATTGATACTGCTTGAGCGCCTCATAAAACTGGGTGAGGATCTTGTCCGTCACATCCGAGCCGGTGTTCGCCGACGAGAAATAGCCTTCCTCCGCAAACACCACGATCTCCACGGGCGTGGTGATGCCTTTGGCGAGCGTGACGCTGTCCTCATCGAGTGTGAACAGGTTTTCGGCGGTCAAATCCACCGTCAGCGGATAACGCTCCTCGATCGCATCCATCGCGATATTGAGCAGCAAAATCACCGCCACGACAACCGCTGTTGTTGCTGCCGCGATCGCGCCGAAGCGCAGCTTGCGCGAGCCGCGCGAGGTTTTGACAGTCTCATTCACGGAGCCGTCTGTGTTCGGGTGTTTATTCATCACAAAACGCTCCTTTCATCAGTTCCAACGCTTGGCATCCAGCGAGCGCACCGTCAAGAACAGGAACAGCACCTGCATGCTCAAGAAGAAAAAGACATTGTCATAGTTGATAAGACCTTGGGTGAAATTCGTATACCGCGCATACACCGACAGGAACGAAACGGCGTTCGCAAGCGATTCGTTGAACGCAAACAGCGAGGCGACATTATCAATCATCATCATCACGAAGGAAAACGCGAAGGTGACGAGTGCGGCGATAAACTGGCTTTCGGTGAGGCTGGAGAAAAACAGACCCGCCGCAATCACCATGCCGCCAAGCAGCACCATGCCGAAATAGTTGCCGAAGATGACCGTCCAATCGGGGGTCGCCTGCGTCGAGATCACGATGCCGTAAACGATCGTGATGGACAGGCTCAGCGCAAACAGCAGCAACGCCGCAAGGAATTTTCCCGCCACAACGCCCGTCAAGCTGACAGGTGCCGTAAACAACGCTTGGTCGGTTTTTTGGCGCTTTTCGTCACTGAACGAGCGCATCGTCAACACGGGGAGCACCACCAGCACCACGATCGAAAACAGCTGCGTGAACACACTGCTCAGGCTTGTGCTGCCGCCGCGAAGATTGAAATAATAAAAGAAGTATCCCGAGAAGCCGAAGAAAATCGCCATGACGATATAGCCGATCGGCGAAGTGAAAAACGCGCGAAATTCGCGCTTAAAAACAGCGATCATTTGCGGGTTCCTCCCTTCTTCTCGGAGCTTTGCGTGAGCATCATAAAGATCTGCTCAAGCGACATCTGCTTGGTCATGCAGCCGAGCAGCGTCCAATGGCGATCGGCAAGGCGCTCAAACAACGCATAACGCACATCGGTACCGCGCGTGACGGTGAGTGCATATTCGCGGATGTTTTCGCCGCGATCCGCAACCGTTTCCACCGCTTCGACGCCGTCGATGCCCGCGATCAGCGCGGTGACATCCTTGACGGGGCCGTCTACCGTCACAAACAGACGGTGATCCGCCGAATAGTCCTCGGCAAGCGCCGCGGCGGTCGAATCCGCCACGATTTTGCCGTTGCTGATGATGATAATGCGGTCACACACCGACTCGATCTCGGACAGGATATGCGAGCTGAGGATGACCGTGTGATGCTTGCCGAGGCGCTTGATCAGCGTGCGCATCTCCATGATCTGAGTCGGGTCGAGACCGACGGTCGGCTCGTCCAAAATCAGCACCTTCGGGTCACCGATGAGCGCTTGCGCAAAACCGACGCGCTGGCGATAACCTTTGGAGAGGTTTTTGATCAGGCGGCCGTAAACATGATCGATCTTGACCAACTTGCAAATCTCCGCGAGATGCTTGACGCGCGGCAGCTTGCACTTTTTCAGATCGTACATGAAATTCAGATATTCCTTAACCGTCATATCCATATACAGCGGCGGCAGCTCGGGCAGATAACCGATGCAGCGCTTGGCGTTATCGGGATCCTCCAGCACATCGTAGCCGCCCACCTTCACCTGACCGTCGGTGGCGGAAAGATAGCCGGTGATAATGTTCATGGTTGTCGATTTACCCGCACCGTTGGGCCCGAGGAAGCCGAGGATCTCGCCTTCCTTCGCTTCAAAGCTGATGCCGTCGACCGCGCGATGCGCGCCATAGGATTTCACAAGGTTATTGACCTCGATCATGGGTGTTTCCCTCCTGAAAAGCTTAAGTGTAAAAAGGTACGCGCTCGGCGCGTACCTTTTGAGATATTACGGTTGTGCTTCGGCAGGAGCTTCGCTCGCCGCCGCGACAGGACCGGTGCCGATGCTGACCGTGCAGGACAGCGTTGCAAGCGAGTCGTCCTTGAGCGGGACATTCGCCGTGTCGATGATCAGCTCGAGCTGGCTGTACGATTGTTTGCGCACAATGCACGGCTCGTCAAACGTCGTGAAGGATTGCGACGCGATGGTCGCGCCCTCGCCGTTGGCGATCGTGATATCCGCCTGCGTCACTTGATGATCGGCATCCATACCGTTGGACAGCGACAGCACCACCGCCAGCGAGCCGTCGTTGGTATATTTGGCGCTGATCACCGTGCCCTTCACGCCTTCGGCGGACAGCTCGGGGATATTGGCGCTGTTTTCATAATAGGTGCGACCCTCGGCGATCGCCTTGGGGCCGTTCGGATCTTCGGTGGGCTTGGTGCCGCTGCCGTCGGTCGGGTTGCTGCCGATCTCCAGCGTAGTACCCAGCTGCGAAAGCGAATCCTCAGGCAGCATCACATTTTCTTCATCGATGATGAAATACGCCTCGCCGTAGCCGTTTGCAGGCACCTTCACATCGGGCTTGAACTTGGTGATCGTCTGACGCGCGACCGTTTCGTTCTTCTCGTTAAAAATGGTGCAGGCGATGCGCACGACCTCTTGTTCGCTCGCTGTACCGTTAGACAGGTTGAGCGTAACCGCCAGATCGCCGCTTTTGGTGAAATAGGCTTCCTTCAAAAGGCCCTTCACACCCTCGGCAGACAGCTCGGGGATGTTGCTTTCGCTCAGGAACATCGTGCGCGACTCGTCACGCGCCTTTTTGCTGATCGAGCCCGCCTCGTTGCCGACCCCTGCGCGTCGTCCCATCGCCATACCGATCGGGATGATCGCCGCAATCAGCAAGATGCAAATGCTGACAACGATCATAATCGTCGTGAGCGTCTCTTTGCGCTTCTTCGCCTCGCGCTCCAGCTGACGCGGTGTTTTACCCGCAGGAACGGATTTCACCTTTTTGGATTTGGGAACATGTATATCGTCGAGATCGTTGCCTTTTGCACTTGCAGGCACTTGCATCTCGTCGAGTTCGTCATAGGAATGTTGACGCGCCATAAAAAACGCCCTCCTTCGTGTAATTCACAACAGTTCTACCTGTTATCATACACGAAAAACGGCGTTTCGTAAAGGGTTTTTTGCGATTTTTTACACTCTTTTAAAACATGGTGTTCATACTGTCGATCAGTTCGCTCATATTTTGCAGCGTGCGGCTCATATTGCGCTTAAGTCCTTTTTTGTGCCGCTTCATATAGCAGCATCCCGCCATGCCTGCGGCGCTGCCGACGAGCATCCCCCACGCAAGACCTTTGATGAATTTCATTGTGGATCGCGTCATGTTATTTCTCCTCCCTGTCGTGTTCTCGACGAAAAGAGTATGCCCGCCGCCTACAAAAAATATGTACGGCTTGTCGTGTAATTTTTGTATAAATATCCTAAAGTTTATTATATTTATAGTACTTTTTTGTCGATACTATTGACAGACCTGTGATGCTGATGTATGATGAACTTGACGAGGTATATGCTCGATGAATTCTGAAAGGAAGATGGCTATGAAAAAGATTGTATCGTTTATATTAGTATTGTCGGTTTTTCTTACACTTTTATTCTCGGTATACCCAGTAAATGCATTCGCATCCGAAAACCTTAATGACTCAAGTTGTATTCCCATTCCCGAAGATATTCTATTAGCTCATTTATCATCTCCACCTACAGTCCCGCTGGATAATTCAACAGAGATACAACTTCCTTCCTCTATAGATAATAGCACTAGCAACCATTTCCCTGTTATTGGTAATCAGGGAATGGCTGGATCATGTGCAGCGTGGGCTTCAATATATTATATGTACACATACGAAGTTAATCGGTTGCATCATACTCCAGCAAAAGTAATGGTTGATAATGCTTATCAGAACATTGATGAAAATGTATATTCACCAACATGGACCCATAGCTTACTGGCATCTAATTATAGTAGCGGTATTCGTCGTGACTGGGCATACGATTTTGCCAAATATCACGGTCAGCTTTCTGTTGTAGATTGTCCTCAGTATATATCTTCTTCTTCGTTTCGTTTTTCTCCCACAAATCAAACTGCACTTATTAACGCATTACAAACTCGTATATCTCATTGGAATACATTGCCAGTTGACACTCTCGCAGATCCTATAGTTAACGTTAATAATTCTATGCAATTATGTACAGTCAAAGATTTTTTAGCAAACGGTTATATTCTTGGTGTAGATGTTTTTTCTGCCTCACTGAAAAACTCAAATTATATTAAGGTTGCAAGCAATGGTGAAAAATGCGTATACCGTTTTGTAAAAGGTAGCAACACTGGCCATTCTGTAACTATTGTCGGATATGATGATAACATTTGGTGCGATATTAACGGAAATGGCTCGAAAGATTTCGGCGAAAGCGGTGCTTTTAAAGTTGCCAATTCTTGGGGCATTTATAACAACTCAAGTAATGGCTTTTTCTGGGTACCTTATGATGCTTTAAATATTTCTTCACAAGTTCGAGAAAAAGAAGACGATCCTCCTGGTCAATGGGAGGAAAACCTCACCGATGAACGCGTTCCTGCCTTTACATTTTATGCTACTGATGACAAAATCAACTATTTTACATATATTTTAGTACAAGATTGCGAAGTTGATTTGGCTTGTTTAACTACTATAAATGCAGCTTCCTCTAACGCATTCCAAGCTATTACGCTAACACGCACAGACGGCGAAGAAACACTGACCGCCACAATGCGCTTTACAGAGTTTAATCCTTATACATATTCTCCCCGTCAATCTTTTATGCTTGCCTTCGATTATGCCGATTTGGCATCGCCTATGGAAGATCTTCTTGAAAACCAGACATGGGGCATAACCTCAAACAATGCAATTCATGCACCTATCACTGCTTGTACCATGTTTGACAATCTTGCAAATCCGATAAAGCCATTTACAATGGGAGAAACCGCTCGCACATGGACGTGTGATTTAGATTTATTGGCAGGAGATATGGACTACGATGATGTAATATCATTAAGTGATGTAGATTATCTATATGATTATGTTTCAAACCCGACTACAAATCAATTATCAAATCTCCAATATATTCTTGCCGATGTAAATAATGATGGTGAGGTGACTATGCGTGATGCATTGCTTCTATATCAACAAGCAAATGCGACTGGTGTGATGATGATTAGCGATGAATACACCGAATTGATTATAATCATGGAAGAACTGTTAGTTGAATACAATATGGTATAAGGAGGGTGCGATATGCGAATTGCCAAATGTTTTATTACATTTATGAGTATTTTTTCTCTGTCTATGCTACTAGCCATTCCCGGCACAGCCATTGCGGACGAATATATAATCGACGATAAATATACCATCGAATATACCGTTGTCGGTGAAGACTGTGTTCGCATTGATAAATTCTCCGCGACTCTCACCGAAGGAAACACTCTCCATGAATTTATTATTCCCGACAAAATCGGCAATTTGATCGTCACGGAAATCGGCGACGAAGCCTTTCCGTTTATCCAAACAGATACGGTTCTGGTCGAATCTGTTTATACCTATATACCTAATACGATAAAGAAAATCGGTGTCAATGCTTTTTCAAACACAATAGTTAATATCGTATACGGAGGCACCCCTACGGAATGGGTCGCTTTAGTTGCAAATACCGCGGAAAATAACAACTGGATTTATAATTCCATTACTTATCAAGCCGGAGATTTTCACTATGACATCCAAAGCGAAAATGCTATTATCGTAAAATACATCGGCGATACGGCGATTACATCTCTTGAGATCCCCCGCTCCCTCGGCGGATATTCCGTAAGCGGAATTGAATCCCACAAAGCGGTGTTTCCGTCGCAAATGTCACTGCAAACGATTACAATCCCTAAAGAATGCACGTTAATCGGAGCTCACACCTTTTATTATTGCTCAGACCTGAAAGAAGTATATTACGGTGGCAGTAAAACTGAGTGGGAATCCGTCGATATCGGTGCGTTTAATACCCCGCTTTTAAACGCAACGATCTATTATGCGGGAGGCACGGGAGTTACCGGCGATATTGACGGCAACGATACCGTCAATATGCGCGACGCGCTTGCGCTTTATCAATCGCTCTCAGGAAGATCGGCGTTATCGGACGCGGCGGCGGCGATCAGCGACGTCAATAACGATGGCACCATCAATATGCGCGACGTATTGATGCTGTATCAGACCGCAACCGTCACAGCATAATCTATCAACAACCCACGCGTTTAACAAACGCGTGGGTTTATTTTATAAGCAATTATGCGGTGGCTCTATAAATTATGCAAAATGCGGTTGCGCATCGGGGCGGTTTGTTGTAAAATAAAGGGTAAAGGAGTTGAAACTATGCCGACACTCAATATCGTTCTTGTGGAACCCGAGATCCCGCAAAACACGGGCAACATCAGCCGCACCTGCGCCGCAACGGGCGCGCGGTTGCATCTGGTCGGCCCGATGGGCTTTACGATCGACGATAAAAAGCTCAAACGCGCGGGGCTGGATTACTGGCATTTGCTGGATATCACCTATTACGACAGCCTCGATGAATTTCTTGAAAAAAATCACGGGCCGTTTTTCTATTTTTCCACCAAGGCAAAGCATATTCATTCCGAGGTTTCTTATCCCGACGGCGCGTATCTGCTGTTCGGCAAGGAGACCAAAGGCTTACCCGAGCATCTCATCCATGAGCATCCCGAGCGCGGTGTGCGCCTGCCGATGATCAACAACGATGCCGCCCGCTCGCTCAACCTTTCCAACACGGTCGCGGTCGGCGTTTACGAGGTGCTGCGCCAGTGGGGCTACCCCGACCTGCGCACCGCAGGACATTTGACACAATTTGACGATTAACGTATTTTGAAAGACACGGAGGACGATTGGTATGTATTGTGAACGCTGCGGCAAAACCGTGGAAAACGGTGCTGCATTTTGCGAATTTTGCGGTGCCCCCCAACAGGAAGCTCCCGCGCCCGCTCCCAAGCACTTCAACCCGTTGCCGCTGATTTTGGCGATCCTCGGCACGATAGCACTCATCGTCGTGGTGGTTATCGTCGCAAACGGCGGCGATGAACCGCAAAAGGCACCCGCTGACGATTCGCTCGCGGGCGATGTTCTCGCCGCGGAGCAAAACACCGTTGTGCCCGCCATGGAAAATTTGACGCAGGAAGACGCGGCAGCTGCCGCCGAAGAAGCGGGGCTGACGGTAACGGTTGAAGAAGCCTATCACGAGTCGATCGAAGCAGGTGTTGTGATCGCGCAAGAGCCCGCCGCCGATACGACGGCGGTGCGCGGCAGCGTCGTCACGCTGACCGTGTCGCCCGGTCGCGATCCCGTTTGCCCCTACGACTACACGCAAAAGGTGGTCGTGAAGGCAGCACCCGGCTCCTCCTCCGCAACGCTGACATTGTATGAATGGGCAGAAGGCGATTGGGCGCAGAAATTCTCCTGCACCGCCAAGGTCGGCGAAAACGGCATCGGCGCCTCTTACGGCGAAGGTCGCCGCATGACCCCGCAAGGCACCTTCAAGCTTGGCGTGGCGCTGACTGCCAACAGTCTGAACAACGCGACCTGGCCCGTGTATTATGTCTCGTCCAATACCTGCGTGGTGGATGACGCCTCCTCCCCCATGTACAACACCATCCAAAACATTTCCTCGCTGCCTTACGGCGTCGGCTATGACGCGATCGGTCAAACGATCGTCAACGGCTATTCGGAAGTATGCATTTACATCGAGCACAACGGCGACGGTTTTTCCAACAACGGCGTTGTCGCGGGCAAAGGCTCGCTGATCACGCTTTGCGGCAGAAATAACGCCTTGAAGCCGACGGCAGGCTGTGTCGATATCACCGCAGGCGATATGCGCACGCTGCTTGCCTACCTCGATAATGAGCAAAACCCGCACATTGAAATGAGCGTGATCGACGAATGAACCGTGCAATGCGCATCGGGCTTGCGATTTTTCTGGCGGTTGCCGTGGCGCTGACGATCACCTCGCTGTTGCTGCTGGCGGCGGAGCGTATGCCGTTGCCGCTGCGCCCGCAGCCGTCGCAATCGCCCACGGTCACCCATGCAACCACGCAGCCGACCGCGGTTACCACCGTACCGATCGTTGCTGTCGCCCCGACGCCGACGGCACTAAGGGCGCTGCTGACCGCAACGGGGCATTCCGAAGCCGACCTCACAGCAGCCGCCTGCACACAGCTTGTAACGGTGGATGTTACGGACAGCACGGTGATCCGCTTTTACGAATATCGTAACGGCTGGGTGGAAAACGAAGCGCTGCGCTGCAGCGGTTTTGTCGGCGTAAACGGCATTGCTGCCAATCGCCGCGAAGGCAGCGGCACCACACCTATCGGACTTTACGGCGTTGGCGAAGCGTTTTATATGCATACACCGCCCGCCACCGCGCTGCCGACATTTCGCATCACCGAAGATACTTATTGGGTGGACGATGCCGACTCCGCTTACTACAATCAGCGCGTGGAAGGTACCGCTGACAAGGACTGGCGCAGCGCCGAGCATATGATCGATTATCCCGATAATTACGGATACGGCTTTGTTGTGGAATATAACACCGCTTGCACGCCGGGTGCAGGCTCGGCGATCTTTTTTCATGTCGGCAGCAATCCGACACTCGGTTGCATCGCCACCACCGAAGCAATGGTGCTTAACTATCTTGCCGTCCTCGACCCCGCCTGCAACCCGCATATTTTGATCGGGTGATTTCCCTGTCTATACAGGAGTTAAAAGAATACCAAAAACGACACCCCCCCGGGTGGCGTTTTTTTATTTAATACAGCATGCCGTTTTGGTCCATACGCATAACGATGGTCGCGATTTGTGCACGGGAAGCGCCGGAAGTGGGCGCGATTTTGCCGTTGGTGCCCGAAATGACACCGTTTTGGATCGCCCACGCCACCGCATCGCGTGCAAACGGACTGACGCGTGTGCTGTCGGGATACGCACCGAGCGTTGCATTCGCGTTACGCACCGTCGGCTCGCCCATGTAGCGATAGAAGATCGTGCACACTTGCTCGCGGGTGAT